>JBEHWP010000610.1:0-4313 GCA_040217665.1 Vulcanimicrobiota bacterium | reverse complement strand
ATTCCATAAAAGAAGTTCTCCAGGAAAAGCTTTTTATCACTCTTTTAGTTTTAATTATCTGGTTGTTCATCATTGGATCCAACATAAACAGAATAAAAAATATAAGTTCCGAAGCCACACAACAGATGGGTCAAATTGTTTCCCTGCTTCATTCTTCCAGAACTATGGGATTTAATGAGCAGTGTTTTATCGGTTACCCTGCAAGACAGTTTTTCCTGCCTTCTCTGCCTACATTAATAATGGGACGAACGGTATTATCAGTTAATCTCGGAGGGAGTCTATATCTTATAACAGGCCTTTTAATTTTTTCACGGGCTATATCAATAAATTTCGAAGACAGAAAATATGGTGATCTGGCAGGAGGAATCATTTTAAGTTTAATATTTCATATATATTATATTAATTACCAGATCTTCTGGTTTGAACAGAGTATCTACCCTTTCGGCTTTACTCTTATCATATGCGGACTATATTTATATTATATAAAAGAGCCATCTCTGGCAAACCTGTCATTAACAGGACTGACTGTTATGTATCTGATTTATTCTTACACTCCGTCTCTTTCCGTAGCATGCCTGAGTATTACAGTCCTCATATATTATTATATAAAAAATTTCAAATCTCCCGATAAAAAACGAAATATTATCATAGCTATGATAATTATTTTCTGTATAACAAGCTTCTGTCTGTCTCTTAAATACAGAAATGACGTAAAATTAATCAATAAAAATGGCAGTGAAGAAATTAGAAGAATTGATGAAATAAGAAGTAAGATAAAGGAACTTTTTTTAATTGAAACAAATCTCATAGTAAGTCCTGTTTCTACATTTATATTTTGCCTTATATTACTATTTTCTATATTTATTATGATGCGGTGGACCATGTTTTTACTTGCAATGTGGGCAATAGGTACATTTATCATCTCTGCCGTTTCAAGCGGCTTCGCTATCCCTCCTCCGTATTTTGCAATACACAGGGCAATTATTATTTATCCTGTCATATTTATTATGTTTATAAATATAATAAAATCCATCCATATAGATTTTAAAGGAAAATATTACGGAGGAATTATAATACTCCTCTTCTTATTAATAACAGGAATTATATATCAACAATCTTACATAAAAACAAAAAATAACCCCACCACAAGAATATATCAATACGTACTGATAAAATGGCTGCAAAAAGAAATACCTGAAAAGGATATTACACAAAACACGGTGTTTTATTTTGACGAAGCCTTTAAAGGAGAGCCATATATAAGTACATATGATATGATGATGTATTTTGCGCCGAAATATCATACTAACTTTCCTGACAGTAAAACCGATCTGGCAAAACAAATCATTCCATCGGAAAGTAATTTTTTACTTGTACCACCTGATAAGATAAAAAATCGATGCTATATAAATATAAAAAATCGAGTAAAATATATAAACACTTTCTGCGGGCAACAGACAATGAGCTTATATAAAATCGAGTAATAGCGCACTCTGGAGTGCGCCATTACAGAAGAAATTACATCTCTATAATATTTCTCTTATAAATCAAATAAAGCTTTCTGAGCTCTGCAATTTTTTCAGCCATTTCCAGTTGAAGTTCTGACACTCTGTCATAATCTTTATCGGCAAGAGCTTCTTTTATCCTTGCAAAAAGAGATTTATCTCTCAGAGAACTTTTTACCAGATAATGTCTCAATCCGTTTATTTCTGTCCACAGTTCCTCATCATAATCATTAAAACCTTCTTTGTCATGAAGTTTAACACATTTTCGGACTTCTTCAATATTTTCTATGACTATACGTTCTCCGAGTTCTAAAGACCACTGAAGGCTTACGGCTTTAACATAGGAATCCAGTATGGCACTGTCAAAAACATCTCCTCTTGCTAGCACTTCTCTCCTGGAAGGGTATTTGGAGAGATTGCAGAGATTCTCCCATACAGTAGCAGGAGGACAACCGAAGAGTTTTTCTCTTTCTTCTCTGGTATAATGCTCAAATACATCTTCTTCACTTCTATATTCTCTGTCTTTTTCAAGATAAGGACTCTTTTTACCGGCTTTTTTACAGAATTCCTTAAAAAGTTCTTCTGAAGTCTTTTTTGAATTAACTGCATATTTTATACCGTCAAGCATGGCCTGATACATGGCAGCCAGAGCAAGGAAGGTATTTGTATGAGGATTGGGGGCTCTCACTTCAAATCTTACTGAAAGAGGTTTATTCATATCCCTTACAAGTCCTGCGAGGACTGTTCTATTTCTTGAAGGAACCTCCACACTATGTCCCAGAGAAGCAACAATACAGACAGGAGCTTCAAAACCGGGCTTCAATCTGTTAAAAGCATCATTACTGGAAGTAACAAAGGGATTTACTGCTTCATAGTTTTTCAACAGTCCCATAAGAGCTCCCCAGCCGAAAGGACTTAAAAAATCCTTTTTCATATCAGATGGTGCAAAAAGGTTGACCAGTTTCCCGTCTTTCAGTCTGACCATTACACTCAGATGGGTATGCTCACCGCTTCCTGCAACACCTTCCATAGGCTTTGCCATAAAAGTAACTTCAAGACCCTGTCTCCTGAAGGTTTCTTTTATTAAAATCCTTGCAAGAAGTTCATTGTCTGCTGCCTGGGCAGCATGGTTATATTTCCAGTCAATTTCCAGCTGTTCCATTATATGACTTAATTTACCTTCTTCACTTATCTTTGCCGTAACTCCCCCTACTTCTTTATGGCCCATTTCCGGCTCAAGATCGTATTTCTCAAGTAACATAAGAGATTTTTCAAGCGCTGTCCTTACATTACTTTTTGTTCTTTTCCAGTACTGTTCCTGAAGTACCTGAGATACAGATAATTCTTCAAATTCAGCCTGTTCATTCGGAGTTTTAACCCAGAATTCAAGTTCCGTAGCGGCAAGCGGTATTATTTCGGCTATATCATCAGGTGATATATCTCCTATTTTACAGGTTTTAATAAGATTTTCTATTTCATTTTTAAAATAATCGATACCTCTCCTGAGTATGGAACGGGAATCCACTTTTTTGCCATTATGTATAAGGAACGAAGGTATCCTAAGTGTTCCCACAGGTCTCTCAGAGGAAATATCTCTGTGTTCATAATTATAATCTACATACCAGTTAACACCGGTATCTGCTATCATATCGACTCTTGCATTATTCAATGAAGCTATGCCGGGAATTACCACACTTGAGCCGTCTGTCTGAATACCTGACGATAAAAATTCCTCTATATGCTCAAGAAACGTATGCACAGGTATCTTTTCATCAGTATCATTTCCTCTCAAATCAATACCTGCAAAAGACACAAATTTTATTTCAGGGTTTTTACTTAAAAGAGATTTTAATTCCTGAACCTTCTGCATTTCTCTGGGAATTATATAGACAGGCTCTGACTCGTAATAACTATAAACAGTCTCATTCATATTTATTCCTCCAGGCTTCGTAACGCGTAACGCGTACAGGATGTACTATTATCCTTTAATTAGATAATAGAATAAAGTGGATTATATCATAAATTAATTTCAATGGCAAAGTGTGAGTAGTGAGTAGTGAGTAGATTTACCCGTCACGCGTTACGCGTTACGCGTCACTCATTAAAGGCTTAACTTCGGCATTTCTATAGAAATTCTGTCATCAATTTTATCATCCCAGACTTCACCGGCCTGAAAATATTCGAAAAATGCCTGCTGAAACGGGCCTATAACCTTCCTGTTCTCTGCTGTGGCAAAACTCTTTTTTGATATTATGGAATCATTTATGGCTATTGTATATGTTTCTTCAGGATTGATTTCTTTTCCCTCTATTGTAAGGGAAGTAACCCTGTCTCCGCTCGGCCTGGTGGGATCACATTTGCATTTCAATGCTCCTCCCGGTATGCCGACACCTTTTGCTCCGTCTTTAAATCCGTCTTCAAGATACTGTTTTATATATTTTCCTTTAATATCTACTGTAAGGGTATTTTCATCTGTGAAAGGAACGGCATTAAAGAGATCCTCTTTATAGACAGCTCCTGCAGGGATATTCCCTCTCACTGCTCTTGCACTGCAGAGGCCTATTTTTGTTCCTCCCTGTTTTACTATGGCATCTGCAAGTATCTGAGGTATTTTGCTGGCAGTACTGTGAGAATAATGTATATCTTCTTTTGCTCTTCCCATTACCTCTGAACCGAATTTTTCGGCTTCCGAAATATATGGAGCTATAGCTGCCTGAACATCTTTATCAGGTTTTACCTGAGAGGCAATAACAGGTATAAGTTTTGCCGTATGGGATACAATTTTTTTTGTGATACTATCTATCTGCA
>JBEHWP010000609.1:0-4313 GCA_040217665.1 Vulcanimicrobiota bacterium | reverse complement strand
ACCTTCTTCTTTAGGTAATAAATTAATAACATTCTCTGTAACAACACTGTCTTGTTTAAGATTTGCACCACAGTCATCACAGAACACACTTCCATCGAGATTTTCCGTTCCGCAATCAGGACATTTCAAAGAATTATACCCGGTCAAATTTTGCTACCAGACCATTTTCAGGTCCTAGCCCTTGTTAGCAAATCTAAAACCAGGCAAACACCCCCCCTGTTAATAAATTTAAGGGCTTCATAAAAATACATTTTAACATATTTCAAATATAATTAAAAGATCTTTTTTATATTTCAGAGTGGACAGTAAAACTATGGTTGAGGACATGCAAAACTTTCCACCCTGTTTCTTTATGACTTTCCCTGCCGGAAAAGTAAAATGTAACACTTTTCCCCCGGTAAGGATTATCTGCATTAAAAGCCATCAGGTAAGACCTGATGTCTTCTCTACGAAACCCTCTGGTATTAATAGCTTCTTTCAATAAGATAAGAGTATCATATACCTGTATTGTTCGTAGTGTTACACTATCAGAAAACACCTCCCTGTATTTTTTTACAAAACCTTCTTCATCCTTTAATAGAGGACAGAGACATAAAAGGCCTTCCGTTACATTATTTTCTTTTGATAGTAACTGGCCGGACATAGCCCAGTGTCCTGTAACAAAAATAACATCCTTCTCTTTCTTCCTGATTTCCGGGGCAATTTGCTTTATCAGATAAGGTGAAGAAAAAAATACAATCACATCCGGTTTGTTTATAGCCAGACTATCTAATATTCTATTTATCTCTTTTTGTTCCCGTACACTATCCTCTCTGACCATGACATCATTTATTATAGTAGTTCGTTCTTTTGATAAAATTTCCTCTTTAAAAATATAATTTAACTCGAAAAAATACGGGGTGTCAATGTCATAAACAGTAGCAATTTTCTTTTTATTCAATTTTCCGTATATCAATTTGTATATAGCTTTTAATTCACTTTTTCCATCAGGAGATAATCCAAATGTAAAAGGTCTATCCTTCTGATTATGTATCATAGATAAACAGGGAGTGAACTGTAACATACCGGAATGTCTGAACAAAGGTGCGACAGACATATCAACTTTATAATCATCAGGGCCAATCACTGCCATAAAATTTTCTGTTTTTATACGACTAATATTATTAAATGCCATATTTACATCAGAAAAATCATTTATTATTTCCACATTTAACATTTTACCTCTTACACCTAAATTAGAATTTATCTCTTTCTGGGCAAGAAAAGCGCCTTTCATCATATCCTCTCTGTTGTAATTATATTTACCTTTTCCTGATACTATAAGGCCCAGAGAAAATTTATCATTACCCTGAAGGGCAAGTTCTATATTGGATTTCATTATCATAGCTTCGGGATCACCGGGAAAATTTTTCAGAGATTCATTTAGAAGGCCTATTGCCCCTGAAAAATTTCCATTATTATACTTGAGAAGAGCCTGTTCTTTTAGATTTAAAGTCTCTGGTGAAGGAGAAGGAGTTACTGCAGGAACAGATACAGAATGAAAACCTGGTATAAAAGATAAATATTTTATGACCCATGGAGGTTTTAAATAATATAATAAAACAGATAATAAAATGAATAAAATAATAATAAAGGTAGTAGCAAGAAGAGATTTTTTCTTTTTAGATCTGACAGAAAAAATTTTCTCCTCTTTTTCATCACATTTATCCGGCTTCTCTTTGCCGGCTTCTTTAATTTTGTCTTTACCAGTTTCTTCATTTTTACCACCGCTATCTGAAATGTTACTGACTTCTTTAATTTTGCCTTTACAGACATCTTCAGGTTCTTTTTTTTCTATAATATGTTCCACACGAGAAGACTGAACGTCGGAAGGCTTTTCCTGAACAGGAAACCTTTCTGTTTCTACTGCACTGATTGCAATAGTCGGCGGTTGAACTGATACGGGAAATTGTGTCGCCTGAGGCATTTGTCTGGATTTTCTTAGTTTTTCATCATAAAGAGATTTTAAGTCTCTTTTTAACTCACTGATTTTTTGATATCTTCTTATAGCTTCAAACTGAGTCGATCTCTGTATTATTCTTTCAAGTTCAATAGATACATCTTTATTTATTGTTCTTACCAGCGGAATTTTGAAAGGATTATCTGCTTCGGCAGGATCTCTTTTTGTAAGTAATTGATGCAATGTCACTCCAAGAGAATAAATATCAGATCTTTCATCAGTCTGACCTTCACCGAACTGTTCGGGAGGAGCATATCCAAGAGACCCCATCTGAATTGTATCTTTTTTCTTGCCCGGCTGAAAAAACCTGGCAATTCCAAAATCAATTAACTTTATATTACTTTCAGGAGTAACAATAATATTGGATGGTTTTAAATCTCTATATATAATAGGGTGAGGTTTTTGAATATGCAGGAAATAAAGTGCAGTCGCCATCTGAGTTCCCCACTTTAAAACAAGTTCTTCAGGGAAAGGAGTTGTGCTTCTGTCAAGCAATTTTCCAAGATCTTCTCCTTCAATAAATTCCATTATCAGATAATAATTTCCATTTTCCTTAAAATATTCTTTTACTCCAGGTAAATTAAAATGGTTTAACTTTGATAAAATTTCTGCTTCCATTTCAAAATGTTTTATAGCTTTTTCCTGCATTTCTGTCTGTATCTGAGTTAATCTCAATTCCTTTAATGCCCATTTTTTATTACTGTCTTTGACCTCGGAACACAGATATATAGATCCCATGCCACCATTACCAATGACTTTAATAACTTTGTATTCTCCCTTTATTATATCTCCTGCCGATAGCATAATTGTTCACCTCATCCAGCCAGCCTGGCACGCAATACTCCTTTTACTATTACAGAATCTCCAACAAAGAACTCCATAATTTCATCAACCATTATTTCAATATCCAGAAGACTTTCCAGCAAAAAATGATATTCGTTAAACTTTTGCTTAATTTTACCACCTATAATAATAACACAATCATCCGGTTCAAGTAAATCAAAGAAAAAATCTCTATATTCTGTCTTTGTTATTTCTCCATGTCTCAAATATAGATCGACGATACAATGAGTTTCTTCTATAAATAAATCGCTCGTTTCACACCTTAATAGTAAACCTTCTATTTTAAGTGTGACTTCTCCTTCCTGCAACATATTATATTCTTCTACTTTTTCTACTCTGGCAAAATAAGACATTTTCATTCTTGATACGTAACGGGTGACGCGTCAAGAAAAATAATATAAAGTATATTCATAATGGAATATATTTACCTCCCTGAATTTTTACAACTATCCAGTTTTCGGTCTCTCTCCGGGACGCAAAATTTATTTCTCCCGTCAGTCCTCTGAACGTTTTACCTTTACTACCTATATTTGAAAGATTTTTCTGTATACTATTCCTGTCTATAGAACCATCTAAAGCACAGGATATCAATTTTATACTGTCATATGCCTGTGCTGCTATTGGATTAGGAGTACCTCCGCCAAACAGTTTTCTAAAGTCCTTTACAAATGTTTTATTAGAAGAAATATCAGGATGAAAAAATGTTGTACATATAAAACCATCCACATATTCCCTTCCCTGACTTATCATTTTCTGTGTATAAAGGGCATCACCACCCATTATATAGCCACTGAAGCCTTTTTTTCTGAGTTCTTTGATCACAGAAAGGGCCTGAACATCATAACCTGCTATAAAAACTAAATCAGGAGATTTATTTATTATATTCGATGCCTGTAAAGTAAAGTCGCTATCATTAAAACTATAGGTTTCCTGAGAAACAATATTCAGGTGATTGAAAGAATATTTTTTTATAAAAAGGGATAAACTGTTCGAATAAGGATCATGTAAATTACATATAATAGCAATATTCTTTACTTTTAACTTATTCCTTGCAATATCTACAAGAGTTCTAGCCTGTGACATATCACTTCCACATGTTCTGAACAGATAAGGACCAATATCTGAAATAACCGGGTTTGTAGATATGGGAGATATAGTCGGAAGTCTGCCTTCATTATAGATTTTACCTGCTGCAAGTGTACAGGAACTTCTCCCATGACCTATTACTATCAAAATTTTATTATCTTCTACGAAACTATGGGCTATTTCCTTTGCTTTATCAGGATTGGAATTATCATCTTTTATTACTATAACAAATTTTATATTGTTTTTTCCGGAATTTATTTCTCTGATAGCCATTGCTATACCCTGCATTACAGCCTGACCGACCTGGCTATCGTCACCGGTAATAGATATTCCCAGTCCTGTATATAGTTTCCTGCTTTCTCCCATTAAAATATAACTGTTTGAA
>JBEHWP010000608.1:0-4328 GCA_040217665.1 Vulcanimicrobiota bacterium | reverse complement strand
TGAGACAGGAGATACAGGTTCAACAGTCACACGTCACGAAAAGGAGCAGACATGGATTACAAACTTAATATCTTAATGGTATCTTCAGAAATGACCCCTTTTGCAAAAACAGGAGGTCTGGGCGATGTAGTGGGAGCTCTTCCGAAAGCTCTCAAAAACAGAGGACATAATGTCGCTGTAGTGCTTCCGAAATATTCCTTCATTGATGCCGGGAAATATGATATAAACCCATTTCATTATCCCATGTGTGTTCATATGGGTACCAATGAAGAATGGTGTTCCGTTCATCAAACCTCTGTCGATGGAGTTCCGGTATATTTTATAGAACAGAATGACTTTTTCGACAGAGAAGGTCTTTATCATGACAAAAACATGAATGATTATTCCGACAATCCGAGACGTTTCGCCTTTCTTTGCAGTGCAGCCCTTCAGCTCTGTATAGATAAAAATTTCAGCCCCCATATAGTTCATGCAAATGACTGGCAGACTGCTCTTCTCCCTGCCTATCTCAAAACATGGAACTGGAATAATACAGTTCTTGAAAATACGGCTTCTGTCCTCACAATTCACAATCTTGCCTTTCAGGGGGTTTATTCTGCGGCAAATTATAACTATACAGGTCTCGGAGCGGAAAATTTTACACTTGATAAATTCGAATATTACGGAGCAATGAATTATCTTAAAGGGGGCATATATTTTGCCGATATGGTAAATACAGTAAGCCCCACGTACGGAAGAGAAATATGCACTCCTGAACTGGGAAACGGTCTGGACATTGCTCTTCGGGCCAAAGGGGACAGGTTCTGGGGCATATTAAACGGTGCAGACTATGATGTATGGTCCCCTGAATATGACAGATATCTTCCTGCCCACTATTCGGTAGATTATATGGACGGGAAAAGAGAATGTAAAAGAAGATTGCAGCAAATATTCAATCTCAGAGAAGATCCCTATGTTCCGGTTTTCGGCGTAGTAGGAAGATTTTCTTCCCAGAAGGGTTACCACCTGCTCGCACAGATCTTTGAAGAAATGATTAACAGTATGCATATGCAATTTGTAATACTCGGCACAGGAGACAAGGGACTGGAAAATTTCTACAATCAGATGTCCTATAAATACGGAGACAGAGTGGGTGCCTATATTGGTTTCAGTGAAGAACTTGCCCACCTGATTGAAGCAGGAAGCGATTTCTTTATCATGCCAAGTATATTTGAACCATGCGGACTTAATCAAATCTATTCACTGCGCTATGGCACTCTTCCCATAGTAAGAGCTACGGGAGGTCTCAATGATACGGTACAGAATTATGATGAATATACAGGTGAGGGTACAGGATTTAAATTCTGGGAAGCCTCTCCCTATAGTCTCTATTACACAATAGGCTGGGCAGTAAGCACTTATTATGACAGACCATATCATATGGAGCAACTCATAAGAAATGCCATGTATCAGAGATTTAGCTGGGATATGAGTGCAGCAGAATATGAGTATGCCTATCTGAGAGCACTCACTTAACAGTTATCAGTGAGCAGTTATCAGTGAGCAACAGGAAATAACTACATAATAGTTACAGCTTATATCGTGACGCGTGACGCGTGATACGTAACGCGGGGATACTAATTTTTGTAACAATTTACCGGAGTTATTTTCCCTGCAATCCTTACCGGTCACTGATAACTGCTCACCGGTCACTGCTCACCTGTAGTATTATAGTTAATTTCATAACTATCCATAATAATGACCTCGTAATGCGTAATGCGTAATGCGTGATGCGCAGGGATTAGACCCGTTACGCGTTACGCGTTACGCGTCACGATAACTTAAATTCTAATAAGTTATGAAATTAACTATAATTGCCGACAGGCCTCTGAAATTCTAAAATTCATACTTTTTCAAAATAAGCTGTTCATACAAATCAATGCCGCCGGAAGTAAGTCTGACACTTTTGATAATGGCCGGATCTTTATCCTGAAATGTTACATGGAGACTTCCGTATTCCATTAAATAACAGAGATCAGGCGTAATATTTTCAATCCCTGTGGCAGATTTGACAGCTTCTTCAAGTTTATCAACAGGCATTTC
Source organism: Vulcanimicrobiota bacterium (assembly GCA_040217665.1). GTDB lineage: Bacteria > Vulcanimicrobiota > SpSt-956 > SpSt-956 > JAKJGF01 > CALARM01. The sequence continues at coordinate 2,246 of JBEHWP010000608.1, read as the reverse complement.
CTCAAAGGCATGTATCGTCCAGTGTCTGTAAAGAGTTTCAAAAATACTCCTTCTAACAGAAAAACTGAAGGTCTTTTTTGGAGCATAAAACATCGGTTTTCCAACACTGAAAAGCTCTCTCCCTGTAACAGGATTCATAAGACCTGCCAGGGCAAGCCACAGACCGATAAGTCCTAGTAATACAGTAAAAATACCTATCGGTAAATTAAAGGCACCACTTCCGGTAAAAGCTTTAAGAAGTTTACATATATAAAGAAGATCTATATCAAGAAGAAATAAAAATAAAACCTTGCTGAAAAAACCAAAACCATAGGTAAGAAAAACAAAGACAACCATCATTACAATTTCACTGGCTACAACAATGTTATGATCAATATGGTAATTATAAGCAATAGAAAAATAAGTTATTGCTGTTATCATCCAGTTAAAAGCAAAGGCAGTAAAAATAGTGCCTCCGTACGTATTTTTATTGGCAAAATCCATAATTCCCGTAAGGAGATGGGAAGCAAAACCGAAGAATAAAAGAAAAATACCGGTAGTGGCAAAAGCAGGAGCCATAATATGTCCGTCTGCTATTCCATAACCGAAGGCAGTGGGAGTCAGAACTGCACAGGAAACTGCAAGACCGAATAAACCGAGAGGAGCGGGGTTACCGAATACTCCGTGATGTAATGAAGAACCGAGATCGACTTTTTTTATCATAAATTACCAGCCTTCCTTATAAAATAATGGGGCTTTCTTTCTATGAAACAAGGAAAATTCCTTCAAAAATATGGAGTAATGAAGGGATTTTATATAATGTGTTGCCTGTAAGGTGTTTTTTAATATATAATATTTTATATCATCCATAAAATATAGAGGTGAATAATATGCTTTTTCGGACAGTCCCTGTCATTCTTATTATATGTTCTCTGCTAATTCTTCTGAATTTTTCAGGCAAAGCAGAAGAGAAAAACCCTTTCGGCATTACACTTAAAGCTCAAAGTCTATCTGAAAAAAATTTAAAAAAAGTAATTGAAGATTTACATACAGGATGGTACAGACCTGCTCCTGTATTTCTGAACAGATGGAATGGTCGTGATCCGGACCCTGAAATTGAAACAGTTAAAGATATGGGTCTTTCCATAGCACTGACTGTAAGAAATAACGGAGGAATTTATGAGAGTACGACACCACCTTCTAACAGAGAGGATTTCAAGAGAATTCTTGCAGAAGTGTTGCATATAATCAAACCCTCTATCCTTGTGGTGGAAAATGAAGAAAATAACCGTATGTTCTATAAAGGTACGGTGGGGGAATATGGAGGTGAACTGAAAGCTTCTGTAGAAGTGGCTCACAGTAAAAATATTCCCTGTACAAACGGAGGACTGACATGTAAAACTGTAACACTTCTCGTATATCAACATTATATTGACGAAGGTAAAACAGATAAAGCCAGGGCCTTTGCCAGAAGAAGTTTTAATGAAAGACTCCTGTGGCAGGCAGAGAATAAACCGGACGAATTAATGCCAGAGATAAAAAAGGGAAGAGAATTTTTAAAAATTTACAGGGAAGCAAATATTGATTATGTAAATTTTCACTGGTATGTAAGTGATCCTGTGGCTCTGGAAGAAACTGTTACATATATGAAAAAAGAAACAGGTCTGCCTGTAATAATAAATGAAATAGGATTGCTGAAAGAAGAGGAAAAACCTGAAAAAATAAAAGTGATTCTAAAAAAAATTACGGACATGAAAGTTCCACTTGCTATATGGTACAGTGTTGATGGCCCTCACAGCAATTCTCTTTTCGGTAATGACGGTAAACTCAGGGAAACGGGAAAAACATTTAAAAATTTTATCATAAAAACCTTCGGTCAATAAAAGAAAGGAGTAATAATCTTGAAAGTAAAAAAAATTCTCTTTATTCTTATTTTTATAATATCAATAAATATTCCTGTAAAAAGCTGTACTCTGTGGGGTTCTGCCGGCAGTACAAGTAAAGACGGTATAACACTTGTAACCAAAAACAGGGACTGGAAACCTGATAACAGAAATGAATTATGGCTTATTAAACCGGAAAAAGGATTCAAATTTATTGTCCTTTATGCCATAGGTGGAGAAAGTGAAGGCATAAAAGGAGGTATAAATGAAAAAGGACTTGTAGTGCTTACTGCTTCAGCAAGTACGGTACCGAAAGAAGAAAAATATGGAGAAAAAATATCTATAGCAGAACTGCTCAAAACATGTGACACTGTAGATGCAGTC
>JBEHWP010000607.1:0-4333 GCA_040217665.1 Vulcanimicrobiota bacterium | reverse complement strand
CTGGCGGATAGCAACAGGATTCTTGAGTGCAGGACAGAGGTGCAGAAGGTAAAAGTAGAAGAGAACATTTTTGACTATATAATAAAGATTACAGGCCGTACCAGGGAAACAGTAAACCTTATCCTTGGAGCAAGCCCCAGGGCTTCCGTTATGTTATTACTTGCTTCAAAAGCCCTTGCAGCTTTAAGAGGAAGGGATTTTGTCATACCTGATGACGTGAAGTATCTGGCCTGTCCCGTGTTACGTCACAGGCTCGTCCTGAGGAGCGAAGCGGAAATAGAAGGAATTTCTGCCGATGATATTATTTTAAATATACTGGAAGGCATTGAAGTGCCCAGGTAGTGAACAGTGAATGGTGAGTCAGTATGGGCGACTCACTGTGATGGCCCGGTACCGGCGAAAACACCCATTACGCATTACGCATTACGCATTACGCATTACGCATTACGCGTCACGATTACAGGAGATTATTGAGTGAAAATAAATTTTATCCCTTCAAAGAGATTTATCTTTCTTTTATGTGCCGGCATAGTTCCCCTCGTTGCAGGCGGCTCATGGGTAGAACCTTTTATGATTTTTCTGGTCTATAATCTGATAGTTTTTACTATGGCCTCTGTGGATTATTTTTTGATTTCCCCTCATTTTATAGGTGTAAATCGTATCACAGAAGATAATTTTTCCATAGGAGTTAAAAATTCTGTTAAAATTTCCCTGGTAAACAGAGGTTTTTTTTCTCTTACTTTAGAGCTTAAAGATGATTACCCATTTCAGTTTAAATCTGACAGAAAAAGAATTTTTACTGTTACCATGTCACCGGGAGAGAGTCGTGAAATAGAGTATTTTCTGACTCCTTTAAAGAGAGGTAAATACAGTTTCGGCCATATTCATATCCGTGCATACAGTTTTCTCGGCCTAACGGGAAGAAGAATTTCTATAGAAAAAAAACAGGAAGTAAGAGTGTATCCTGACCTTCGGAATATATCCCGGTACCAGCTAATGGCCATAAAGGGACATCTTCAGAGAAGCGGCATAAAACCTGTAAGGCTCATGGGCCATGGGATGGAGTTTGAGAGTCTTCGCGAATATATGACAGATGATGAATACAGATCTATTAACTGGAAAGCCTCTGCCAGACGTGGAAAGCTTATAGTTAATCAATATGATGTGGAAAAAAGCCAGAATATTATGATTTTGATAGATGCAGGAAGGCTTATGACGGCTATGGCAGGGGAGATGGCAAAATTTGATTATGCGGTAAATGCCGCCCTTATGCTCTGCTATGTCTGTACCCTCAGGGGGGACAATGCGGGACTTATGGTATTCGGAAAAGATATAAAATTCTATGTTCCTCCCGGAAAAGGTAAAAAACACCTTCATATGATCCTTGAAACCCTTTATGAAGTAGAGCCAGGTTTTGTAGAGCCGAATTATCCAGCATGTTTTAAATTTCTCGGAACCAGATCCAGAAAAAGAAGCCTTGTTTTTCTTTTTACAGATCTTATAGATAAAGACAGTTCGGGAGAACTTTTAAAATATTTTCCTTTACTCTTTCCCCATCATATACCTTTCTGTGTCACAATAACCGATCCTGTCATAAAGGACATTGCTGTGAGAGACTGCATTTCGTCGAAAGAGATTTATGAACAGGCCATAGGCCACCATGTTTTATGGGAAAGGAAAAAAGCTCTTACAATTATGGAGAAAAAGGGAGTCTGCACTTTAGATGTCATTCCTTCCGAACTTTCGGTAAGTGTCATAAATGAATATTTAAAGATTAAATCCAGGGCGAGATTGTGAGCGAATCTCTATGAAATAGAACCTGAGCTAACGTATAAATAAAACAGGAACGATCCCCAGGATACTTACCTTATCAAATTCGTGATGATCTGAAGTGACGACTGTAGCACCGATTTTTTTTGCCAGAGCAATACAGAAACAATCAGCCAGAGATATGCGCTTTAATTCGGCCTTATACTTACCGGCCTCTTTCCAGAAATCCATATCATTCCTTACAATTACTAAATCGGTTATATTTTTTAATAGTTTTTCAACTTTCACTGCTTCTGTTCTGCGAAGGAGATCATAATAAACCTCACAGAGATTTATTATATGAACAAAACATGTAGCTGAAGACATTAGTAATGGTTCTACAAGATCCGAGCCGGGTTCATCCCATAAAAAAGCAATTAAAGAACAGGAATCCAGTACATAAATCAAAGTAATCTTTTCTCCAGTTTCTTTTCTTCAAGGTCAATTTCTTCATGTTTTTCTCTCATAAATTCCTCAGTTCCACCCGGCAGATGAGAACAGGCTCCTCTTAATTCTTTTATCAGGACATCTCTCTCTTTTTGTCTGTCAGTTTGAAATGAAGATTTTGCCTGGCTTATAATGAATTCGATAAATCGTTTTACTGAAATGATTTCATTTTCAGGTAATATATTAATAAGATGAATAAGCTCTTCTCTGGTTGTTTTCTGTTCAATCATAACTTGCACCACCTTCCAATAACTATTTTATAATATTTTCCTTTACTTTAAAAGGGATTCATAGAAAATATTATAAGGCCTGCAAATTGGAGCCTAACTGAATTTATAAAATGGTGTGGAGTTAACTTACACTTTTACTTGCCTTTTGTCATTATGTTTATTATAATTTAAATCAATCTGATCAGAGAATCGTAAAAACAATTCGTCTTGTGTCACCATTTTTCAGTGATTTTAATCTACGACCTTCACCACTTAATAAGGATATGATAGAACTGGAATGGATAGAAAAAGGCAGTGATTTGCCTTTTAAAGCTTCTTATCTTTCCGACGGAACATTACGTTTTATATGCCTGGCTACAGTCCTTCTTCAACCGGAAGAACTTCAGCCGGAAACCATTTTTATAGATGAACCTGAACTCGGTTTACATCCTTATGCTATTAATGTCCTTGCTTCTATGATGAAAATAGCTTCAAAGAAAAAACAATTGATTATTTCCACTCAATCTGTTGAACTCTTAAGTGAATTCGATGCGGAAGATGTTATAGTAGTCGATAGATATAATAATAAATCTATGTTTAATAGATTAAAAGAGGAAGATCTTAAAGAGTGGCTGAATGACTACAGCCTGGGTGAACTATGGAAGAAAAATCTCTTTGGAGGAAGACCGGCCAGATGACGAGAATTCATGTTTTTTGTAGAGGAGCAGTTAAGATAACCTGCCGGCCGAGAGTTACTCTCCACGGAGGGGCTACAAAGACTGCAGTTTAACGTTCTGGAGAGGGTATTTCATATGCAAATATTATTTATTTTATTTTTTATAATACTTATTCTCTTTATATTCCTGGCTCTTGCATATATTACTTCTATGGGAGACGGAAGAAGATTGAGGAATTTTGCTTCTGAAATGAAGCTTGAACTTATCCCCGGCATTTTCCCTTACAGAACTGAAGTAAGAGGAAATTACAGGGGATTTCCTGTTCTTTTATTTATAGAAAGAAAATTTTTAGGTTCAGATTCTTTAAATATATATCTGACTGTTCCGTCAGAAAAAAATCTGGCTTTAAATATTCATAGAAAAATTTTATCTGGAAGGAGTATATGCCATATTCCCTGTAAACCTCTTAATACAGGCAATGTGCATTTTGATAATTTTTTTCTGGTAGAAAGTAATAAGCCGGAGATTATTGACAAAATCCTTACAGAAGATGTTTGCAGAGATATATCAACCCATCCCTGGAAAGGTCATATTTCTCTGAAAGATGACAGATTGCATTTCAACATGGTTTATAACATGTTAGAAGATCTTTCTGATAATACTGAGAATTTGATAAAAATAAGTAATATTATGGTGAAAATTGCCTGTAATATTTCCGGGAAAGAAAGAGAAATTTTGTAACCTGAAATTTCCCATCCTGTAAGAACAATTCCTGCTCCTCCATAGGCTCCATTATATTCTGCTTTTCGGTGAAAAATATAAAATAAGCAAAAGACCTGTAAATATGGAAAAAACCAATTTAATATAAGGTGATATGTCAAGAGGTGTGATAAAACCTTCAATTATGCCTGCTATTATAAACATAGGTATTACACCTAATATCAGTCTGATAGCCTTATGCCCCTTTGTTTTCATAGAATCTATTCTTGTTAAATCGCCGGGGTTAATCATTCCGTCTGCAAGGATTAAACCTGCGCCGCCGCTTATAAATATGGCCGTCAGTTCTGTTATGCCATGAGGAAGTATGAGAGACCAGAAGTATATATCGTAATGATAATGATTGAACAGGGCTGCAAGACTTCCCAGCATAAAGCCATTAAATATCAATACATATACTGTCCCGATACCTGC
>JBEHWP010000606.1:0-4337 GCA_040217665.1 Vulcanimicrobiota bacterium | reverse complement strand
ATTTTTTTTAATTTTTTCAGGTTAAAATCAGGTTATAGGCTTCAGGTATCAGGTTTTGGGTTTTGGATTGTTAATCTTTTTAACCCAACGCCCGAAACCCGTAACCCTTAACCCTTAAAAAATGAATTTTCCTATATTTTTTAATTCTTTTTCCCGAATAATTTCCAATCTTTTTTAATAATATAAACCCATCCTCCAGTCACGCGTTACGCGTCACAAGTTACGACATATTATTTTGCTTTTTCCAGACTGTCCCTGAACCTGCTTGCACTGTAGAAAAATAATATAAGACCAAGAAAAAGAAGTATAGAAATCTGTTTCACAAGTTCACCTGGTCCTGCTCCTTTGAAAACTATTGCAAGGGCTATTTCTATATACCATCTTAAAGGAAATAAATATGCCAGATACTGAACAACAGGATTCATGGCTATCACAGGAGTTATATTTCCCGAAAGAAACAGAAGAGGTGTCACCACTATAAGAGAAAACATTATAGTTTCAGCCATTGATCTTGCAATGGTCGATATGGTAAGACCTATACCTGCTGAAGAAAAAACATGAATCACTGTTACAAGAAGGAAAAATGGTATGCTCCCGACTATGGGAGTGTTCAGCACTCCCATTACTACAAAATATAGAGATAGAAAGGTACATACCAGAATTATAGTTGTCATAGGAATTATTTTGGCAAGCATAATTTCATAATTTGAAACAGGTGTTACACTCAGCTGTTCTATAGTTCCTATCTCTTTTTCCTGAACCATTGTAGCGGCAGGAAGCATTACGGAAAGAAGTGTCAGCATAATGAGAAGTTCACTGAAACCAGATCTGTAAGAACCTTCAAGGTTAGGGTTGTACCAGTTCTGAGTCTGTATCTCTACAGAGGGAATCTTTTCTCCTCCTGCCGTAACGGTATCAACGGTTATTTCATTCGAGTACATCTGTATTATAGTTTGAAGATACCCCATAGCAGTAGTAGCATCATTGGATCTGGTTCCATCTATTACCAGCTGTACATCTGCAGTTCTGCCGTCTCCTACTTTTTTGGAAAAATCTTTCGGTATTATAAGTACTACGGAAATTATACCATCTGTGAGAACTTTATCCACTTCTTCATCACTGTAAACCATTCTATCAAGTTTAAAATAAGGAGGCCCTATTTTATCTATAAGTCTCTGACTTACTTCCGTACCGTCTCTGTTATATACTGCTACCGCATAATCCTTCAGATCACTTCCTCCTGAACCGCTCATCCAGACATCGATAAAAAAAGCAAAAATAAGGAGACCCACCATAGCACTGTTTCGAAAAAACTGTATATATTCTTTTTTAAAGAGAGCATACAATCTCATAATAAGAACCTCTTACATTTTCTTTTTAAATAGCATAATAGCAATAACAGGAAGAACTATAGCAAATCCCACAAGCATAAGAGCACTTTCCCAGTAGAGTTCCCAGCTTCCTACTTTTAAAAAAATACTCTTTACAATTTTCACCGCATATGTTACAGCAAGCATTTTAGAAAACATCTGTGCTCCTTCTCCCTTTGTGCTTACTGCATCGAAAGCATCGGAAAAACCGAAGGCAGGAATCATTGTACCTACAAAACAGACCATAACTGTTGCCACCTGACTCTCAAGAGTAACAGAAAGTAACAGTCCCACTCCTGTAGTGGCAATGGAATAAACAAAAGCTACCAGTAACAGATTGAAAACACTTCCTCTGAATGGCACATCCATAAAAAGAAGCCTGGCTGCACAAAACAATATGATGAAATCCAGATAGGCTATTACTATATAAGGTACCATTTTACCTATTACGTACTCTGCCTTTGTAATAGGTGAACAGTAAAAAGCCATAATAGAGCCTATTTCTTTTTCTTTGACTATACAGAGAGATGATATGAGGGGAGGAAGAAAATATAAAAGAACAGGAATGATGGGAGGTATCATAAAATTATTGCTTTCAAGGGTTTCATTAAACCATACAGCCTGATAAACTTTTATCGGATCAGGACTTTGCTTGCCCTTTGATGAAAGATATACATCCTGTAATTTTTGATTAAATTGTACCACCCCTGCTTCTATATAGTTTCCTATTGTTTCGGCCCTGGTTGAATAAAGGGCATTTGTTATTAACTGGACATCTACTTTCTCGCCGTTTTTCAGGTCTTTTGAGAAGTGCTCAGGTATTACCAGAACTGCTTCCAGCGCACCTGTCTGTATTTCCTCATCCATAGTATCATAGGTATTACTGTATTCTTTTACGATAAAATATCCACCTGTTGTCTCAAACATATTTATAAAATCCCTGCTTACAGGCGTATTATCCATATCACATATGCCGAGCAATACGTTATTCGTATCTACATTCAGACCATAGGCAAAAGGAACGAAAAGTATGAGAGGAGATAAAAATGCCATATATACATATAGTGTATTTCTTCTCAATTCAAGATATTCTCTTTTGGCTACCGCATAAACTCTTTTGAAAGAAAACATTGACAGGTGATAGGTGATGGGTGATGGGTGATGGGTGATGGGTGATATAAATATCACTTTTCACTTTTCACTTTTCACTTTTCACTCTTCACTCTTCACCTCCTTATTCAATTCCGCTATTTTCTATATAATACATAAATACATCTTCAAAGATTATTCTTTTTTCTCTGCATCTGTTCATCTTTATACCGGCCTGGCTTAATAAATCTTCGGCTTTTTTCGTATCTTCATCTATATTTTTTGTATAAAAAAGAAGTTTTTTACCATATATATTTACGTTCGGGAAACCATGTCTGAGTATCTGAAAGCCTTTCATAGGATTGGTACAGGTAAGTTCCATGAGATGGCCCGATTGTTCTGCCACATGTTTTTTCATTTCTGCAGGCGTTCCCACCGCAATAAGGAAACCTCTGTGCATGAGAGATACTCTGTCACACTGTTCTGCTTCATCCATATAATGGGTGGAAACCATAACACTTACTCCAAGAGCACTTATCTGGTGTATGATTTCCCAGAATCTCCTTCTGGCAAGAGGGTCTACACCTGAAGTGGGCTCATCAAGAAATACTATTTCAGGGCGGTGAAGAAGACATGTGCCAAGGGCAAGTTTTTGCCTTATACCCATAGGAATATCCCTTGTAAGCATATTATCAAGGCCCACAAGTTCTGCAAGTTCAAGGGTCCATTTTCTTCTTTCTATAAGATCAGTTCTGGATACTCCGTATATGCCTGCATAGAGTTCTAAATTTTCCGCTACAGTCATATCCTGGTAGAGAGAAAATTTTTGAGACATATAGCCAATATGTTTTCTAATATTCATCTGTTCTGTTCTTATATCAAAACCTGCCACTCTTCCTGTGCCGGAAGTAGGAGGATAAAGTCCGCAGAGTAATTTAATAGTCGTAGTTTTCCCGGCACCATTTGGCCCGAGAAAACCAAAAATCTCTCCTTTATTTATGGCAAGACTTACTTCATTGACAGCCTTGAAACTTCCGAACTGTTTTAAGAGTTTATCTATTTCAATACAGTATTTGTAATCAGTACTCTTTACCCATGAAGGTATGGAAGAAAATAATCCTTCCACATCCTGTTCTTCCTGATCTCCAAGAGCTTCTTTTGCCGTTTTTTCCAGAAAACCTGTAAAAACATTCTCCAGAGCAGGTTCTATGGGCTGATATTCTTCTAACTTTACTCCTGCCGGTTCAAGTATTGATTTTACTTCTGTTCTTCCGCCGGATTTTACAATCAAATTTACTCTTTCTCCGAAGGGCTGAACACTTTCAAAAACACCGGAATTCTTAAGTATTTTTATGGCATCTTTCTGCGGTGTTGCTTTAAACTCATACATTCTACCGTCCAGACTGCCTTTGAGTTCTTCCACAGTTCCCATAGATACAATACTGCCGTCATGCATAAGAGCCACTCTGTGACATCTTTCTGCTTCATCCATATAGGAAGTGGCGAAAATAACAGTAATATTTTTATCCACTACCAGTTCATTTATAACGATCCAGAATTCTCTTCTTGATACAGGATCAACACCGGTAGTCGGTTCATCTAATATAATCACTTCAGGACTGTAAATAAGAGTACAGCAAAGGGCGAGTTTCTGTTTCATACCTCCTGAAAGATTTTTGGCAAGTCTCTCATTAAAAGGATGAAGATAAAGTCTTTCAAAAAGATCGTCTTTCATCCTTTTTCTTTCATCAGATGGAACCTGATACATATCGGCGAAATAATCTATATTCTCTGCCACACTCAAATTTGGCGTGAGTATTAACCCAAGACCCTGTGCCATATAACCTACTTTTGTTCTCATGACGGCCGATTCCCTGG
>JBEHWP010000605.1:0-4350 GCA_040217665.1 Vulcanimicrobiota bacterium | reverse complement strand
TTAATGAGAGTGAGAAGTGAAAAGTGAAAAATGAAAAAAACAGTAAGTTGCTCACTATTCACTTTTCACTACTCACTTTTGACTCTTTCTTCATTATAGATTGTTATTAACTGACTATTAAACTGTATCTGAACAGTGAGCACTATTTTTAAAAATTATCTGTATTTTGGGAGGATTTTTGCATGGTAATGTTAAATACAGACATACAGAAAATAATTATTATAATGTAATTTTATAGCATAGAAAAAAAAATTTTCTTCTTATCTTTAATATTGCTTTTAGTAATAGTTCTTTGTTATAATAGTTTTTATTGGACAGACTTATGATAGAACTCCTGGAAATCACTGAGAGTAGATCATTAGTTATAGTTAGAAAGGAGGAGTTGGTTTTAATCTGCTTTATTTAAGCAGAAAAATACCTTCCCGGTATGATTTAAAACCAAGTTTAATATGTCTAGAAAATTGATCGAATTAATGAGAGTTTTTAGTAATAATCTTTCATCTGTGGCAGCAAAAACTACTTCAGGAACTGAAAGTATATCCGGAACAATTGAAGAAGAACTCAGACTTATAAAGAGTGAAAATGCGGATCTTATGAGTGCCTATGAAATGACCCAGCAGGAACTTGATGATATAAAGGGAAGAGCCGGTAATTTAGAAATAGAGACTCAGCAGAAAGCTATCATAGATTTATTTAAACAGATGAATTCACCGGAATATGGTAATTTACTTGATAATGTAGCCCAGACTGAGAAACAGATTAAAGATCTTAAAGCAAAAGGGTGGGAACCTTCACCTGAAGCAGAAAATTCTACAATGACTATAAGGATGTATCATAATTTCTTGAAAAAGTATGGTATTACTCCTATGGCAGATATTGGTTGTGAATTGCAGATTAATCTGTCTCAATCGGAAAATTATGATTATGAAGGATCTGAATTTAAAGACGGAAAAGAGATAAAGAAGGTTAAGGTTTACGCTCCGGGATGGACATACGGGAAAGATATTATCTCTAGACCAAAAGTTCGGGAGATCTTTTAAATGTTGTTATATGAGAAATTTCTTATAAGATTTTTTTAGAGTGTGTTGAAAAGGAGCAAAATTATGGCTGTTAGTAAGAAGAATTTTTATCTGGGAATTGATTTGGGTACTACTAATTCTTTAATGAGCTGGGGAAAGGTAGATTTGAAAACCAAACAGGTTGAAGCCAAATTGGTTCCTATTACGATGACCTCTATTGGAAGTGGTATCGTTAAAAAGGAAATTTTGCCTTCTTTTGTTTACTTCCGAGAAAATGAAGTACCTATAGTAGGTGAATATGCCAAAGCTATGCTGGTAAGGCAGTCAAGTAGAGTCGTGAAATCAGTCAAAAATTATATGGGTACAACTAAAACGTTTAATTTTGATGGAAGAGAATGGAAACCTGAAGAAATTGCATCTCTCGTACTGCGTCAGATTAAAATTTCTGCCAAAGATTTTTTTGGATTTGAGCCTGATGATGTTGTAATAACAGTTCCAGCTTCTTTTGACACAGATATGAGGGCAGCTACACTCAGAGCAGCTCAGCTGGCAGGTTTTAAGTGTACCGAAGATGACGGTTCTTCAAGAGATATCCTTCTTGACGAGCCAAGAGCAGCGTTGTATGATTTTATCAACCGTCAGAACAGAGAAGAAATTCCTTCTTCTCTTATAGATTTTAATGAACCAAGGAATGTACTTGTTTTTGATCTTGGCGGCGGAACCCTTGATGTGTCGTTTCACACAGCCTTTTTCAATCCTGAGAAAAACAGGGTTGATGTAGATGATATTGCTATTTCTCGTTATACCAGAATCGGCGGAGATGATTTTGATAATCTTCTGGCTGACAGGTTTATAGAGAAATTCAGAAAGAAAGTAGATATAGACTCTCTTAATGAGATAGAAAAAGAAATGCTCAGAGCTAAATTTGTATCTTTTGCCGAGCAGATTAAAGTAGAACTTACAAGTGAAATTGAAAATAAGAGATTTTTTGGAAAGCCTGTAGAAAATGTTACTGTAAATCTCTTGAGAGGTAATGTATGGGATAACAGAACCTTTGAATATGATCTTTCCAAACGAGAATATGATGAAATTATATCACCTTTACTCGGAGAAAATTTTACTCTTGCAGATGTGGATAAATTCGGCCATATAGATTATTCCAAGGCTGAAAATATTATATATCCTATTCTGGATGTATTGCATAAAGCAAAAAGAAAAATGGGTGGCGTTATGCCTCAGGTTGATGCAGTCCTTCTTAACGGCGGTATGACAAAAGTTCATTCCGTAAGAGAAAGACTGGCTGATTTCTTCGGTATAGAACCTTTAACCCTTGGAGATCCCGATAAAGCCGTTGCAAGAGGGGCTACGTCATATCATTATCTTTTACATAAGGAACCGGGTTTTAAACCGAAGATTGTTACTTCCGAAACAATAGGTATAAGAACAGTAGGTAAGACTGTTCAGCATTTAGTCCCTGCAGGAACAGTACTTCCCTACAAATCACCAATTATAAAAGGTTTCAGAGTCTTTTATGAAAATATAGACTATTTCGATTTAATCTTCTACAGAGGCGAAAGAAAAGATATAGAACCACCTAACAAAGAATTACTCAAGAGAAGAATTTATTTTGCAAGACCTCTCCGTAAAGGTGAAGAGATTGCAATAATAGTAAAGGTCAGCAGAGACAAAGTATTATCTTTTGAAGGGTGGCTCAAAGATGACCCGACAAAGACCAAGTTCACTGTAGAAGTAGTTACAGATAAAAAGTAATGATTTATCAGTAAAATTTTGTATTTAAACACGCCTCTAATATCTCTGTGCATATTAGAGGCGTGTATATTACGGTAATTCATGAATGAGAAACAGTGAGTAGTTAGTCATAATCAATACGATTACTGGCGTTCATTCTTTACTATTTACCACTCGCTCATGAGTATCAGTCTTCTTCTCCTCGCGTCACGCGTTACGCGTCACGCGTCACGATTATAAAAGGAGTAATATCCCTGTAAATAAGTATGGCAGATTTTGAACCGAATCTTATACTTGATGAATATGCTTTTTTAACTGAACTTGAACTTGGCGGATGGTCCAAGTTTAGCCGGGGTTTTCGTGCAAGAGATGCACAGGGTAATTATTATATTCTTGAATTAATACCAAAAAAAAGACGGGGAATGGATTTACTTCTCGGTCTCAGGCAGAAGACTATATTAAATTGTTTTGATATAAAACAGGCTGATAACGGAAGCTGGATTCAGATATTTGAATATTTTCCCGGTCAAACCCTGAGAGATTTAATAGATGGAGGAGAAGAATTTTCCTCATTAGATATAGCTATAATCTGTATTCAAATCTGTAATGGTCTCAGTTCTATTCATGAATTAAAACTTATACATGAAGATTTACGACCGGAGAATATTCTTATAAATTCACAGGGTGAGTTGAAAATAAAAGGTATTCTTATACCTGAAGTAATGGTGAATTATTCCAATATTCCTGAAATATGGAATTATGTTGCTCCCGAACAGGTAAGTAAAAGTGTATGGATCACACCTGGTGCCAGCGCAAATGCCTATTCTCTTGCATCTATATTGTATGAACTTCTTACAAAACGTAAGTATGGAAAATCTATTAGAGAAATTCACGATGGTATTAAAGAAGCAAAAGATCCTCTTCTGGCACTGAGAAATCAACTGGAACGTTTTCCCGAACCGCGATTGACGCAGGACTTACCTGAGGAATTCGCTATAATTATATCGAAGTCCCTCCAGGTAGATAGTGATACAAGGTTGGATATTAAAGACATAAATGATATATTGACATCTTTTATCAATAAGTCTTTATCTGACGGACAGGTTGAAGAAGAGGTTTCTGAAGAAGTTCCCTCAGGCGAAGCCTCTGAGGAAGAGGTTTCTGAAGAAATTTTCTCTGACGAAATCTCTGAAGGAGATATTTCTGAAGAAGTTCCCTCAGGCAAAGCCCCTGAAGAAGATATTTCTGAAGAAATTTCCTCTGACGAAATCTCTGAAGAAGAGGTTTCTGAAGAAGTTCCTTCTGACGAAATCTCTGAAGAAGAGGTTTCTGAAGAAATTCCTTCTGACAAAACCTCTGAAGGAGATATTTCTGGAGAAATTTCCTCTGACAAAATCTCTGAAGAATATATAGCTGAAGAAATTCCTTCTGACAAAATCTCTGAAGAATATATAGCTGAAGAAATTTCCTCTGACAAAACCTCTGAGGAAGAGGTTTCTGAAGAAATTTCCTCTGACGAAATTTCTGAAGAAGAGGTTTCTGAAGAAATTCCTTCTGACAAAACCTCTGAAGGAGATATTTC
>JBEHWP010000604.1:0-4366 GCA_040217665.1 Vulcanimicrobiota bacterium | reverse complement strand
AGTCTGAACAATGCATCTAACTGGAGCTTTCTGATAGTTATTACCTATGCTCTAATACTGCTGATTCTTTTATATACATCCATTACATTATGGATAAGATCTCCTCTGAGGAGTATAA
Source organism: Vulcanimicrobiota bacterium (assembly GCA_040217665.1). Taxonomy (GTDB): domain Bacteria; phylum Vulcanimicrobiota; class SpSt-956; order SpSt-956; family JAKJGF01; genus CALARM01. The sequence continues at coordinate 4,248 of JBEHWP010000604.1, read as the reverse complement.
CTATGGCTCTAAATAAAGATAATCCTGATTATCTGGAGAGACTTAAACGGGACAGAAGTGAATTCGGACATATAAGTACATTAATAAATCAATTTTTTGCTCAGAGAAGTGAGCTTATAAAAGAAATTGAAGAAAGAAAATATTTAAATGAAAAACTAAAAAAAGAAATTAATGAGAGAAAACAGGTAGAAATATTACTCAGGGAAAGTGAAAAAAAATACCGCCATCTTCTTGAAATAGCACAGGAAGGCATATGGGCCATAGACGGACATGGGAATACAACCTTTATAAATCCCAAAATATCAGACATACTGGGATATAACTCTGAAGAAATGTTCGGGAAGAAGTTTCTGGATTTTATAGAAGAAGATGACAGAGAATATTTCAGGACAAATATGGAAAAATACAAAAAAACTATTCAAGAGAGACTGAACTGTGAATTTCTTAAAAAAGACGGAAAAAAAATCTATACATCTTTATCTCTGAGCCCCATTAATGATGATAAAGGTAATTACATGGGAAATCTTGCCCTTGTAACAGATATAACAGAAAAAAAACTGGCAGAAGAAGAAAAAAGTAAACTTGAACACCACCTTCGTCACTCTGATAAAATCAGAGCTATAGGTACAATGGCAGCAGGCATAGCTCATGATTTCAATAATATTCTTGTTGCTATACTCGGTTATACAGAAGTTATGATTCACCATACAACAGAAGGAAGTATATTTGAAAAAAATCTGCGAGAAGTACGTAATGCATGTAACAGAGCAATAAATCTGGTAAAACAAATTCTGACCTTCAGCCGTAAATCGGAAGTAAAAAGAATACCGCTGCAAATAAGTCCCATTGTAAAGGAAACAATTAAACTGCTCAGGCGATTATTACCTTCCACAATAGAATTGAAAGAGAATATTGAAGAAAATCTCGTCTGGATAAAGGCAGATCCGACACAGATTCAACAGATAGTAATAAATCTATGTACAAATGCCGCCCAGGCTATGAGTGGAGCAAGTGGATTAATAGAAGTAACTTTAAAGAATTTATCCATTCAGTCAAAAGATATAATATATGAAAATATGAAATCCGGCACTTATCTTCAACTCGCTGTAACAGACACAGGTCATGGCATACCGCCTGAGATCAAAGAACGTATCTTTGAACCTTATTTTACAACAAAAAAAACAGGAGAAGGCAGTGGAATGGGACTTGCCGTAGTTTACGGCATTGTAAAAGCCTATGGAGGAGAAATTACAGTGGACAGTACTATCGGTAAAGGAACAAAAATTACTATATGTTTTCCCGGTGTAGAAATTGATGATAAAAAACCGGAAAAAGAAGATAATGTTGTTTTACCGACAGGAAAGGGAAAAATATTATTTGTAGATGATGAAGAAATATCTATTGTTAAAATAATGAAGGAATTACTGGAACAGATGGGATATCAAATTTCCTCCAGCAACAGCAGTATTGAAGCTCTGCAGCTCTTTCGCGAAAAACCTGACGAATATGCTATTGTTATTACAGACGAAATTATGCCAAAAATGAAAGGTTCGAAACTGGCAGAAGAAATATTACGTCTAAGACCTGATATACCTGTAATACTTATAACCGGCTATTGCGATCATGACATTATGGAAAAAGCAAAAGCTACAGGAGTAAAGGAAGTTCTTATAAAACCTGTAACACTGGGGAAACTGACAAAAACAATAAGGGAATTACTGAGTGATGATAAAACATGTTCGTGAGAGATAATGGAAAAATCTACAGTCAAAATTTTATATCAGGAGGACCATAAATGACTCTTAAAATAGCCAGTTTTAATACAAATTCTATCAGAGCCAGAATGGATATAATTACCGGGTGGCTCTCAGATACATCTACTGATATACTGTGTATTCAGGAAACAAAAGTACAGGATAAAGATTTTCCTGTTGAGCCTTTTAATCAGATAAACTATCACTGTGTGTTCAAAGGACAGAAAAGCTATAATGGTGTTGCTGTTATAAGCAAAATTCCTGTTGAAAACATGGTAGCAGGATTTGACGGAAAAGGTGAAGATGAAGGGAGTCGCCTTATTTGCTGTAAAATACATGATATAAATATAATAAATGTTTATATTCCCCAGGGCTCTGAATTGGGAACGGAAAAATTTAAATATAAACTGACCTGGCTCGATAGACTCCATGATTACTTAAAAAACAATTTCTCTCCCGATTCTCCGTTAATTCTCACAGGAGATTTCAACGTAGCGCCGGAAAGGATTGATGTATACGATCCTGATAATCTATACGGTTCAGTAGGATTTCATCCTGAAGAGCATAAAAGACTGGAAAATTTAAAGTCATGGGGTCTTATAGATATATTCAGAAAACATGAAAGCCGTGGGGACCAGTATAGTTTTTATGATTACAGAATAAAGAATGGTGTAAAGAGAAAAATGGGATGGCGTCTGGATCACATATGGGCAACAGAAATTCTGGCAGAAAAATCTGTTACATCCTGTATAGATATAAATCAGAGGCTTTTAGAAAAACCGTCTGACCATACGTTTGTTGTGGCAGAATTTAATTTATGAAAAAAGGTGAATAATATGAAAAAACTTAAATATCCTGGATTACTTGAAAACAAGGCAGAAGGATGGTGTTTTTTAAACGGCAATGTTGTAAAAGAAGAAGATCTTGTAAATATGTGCAGGGAAACAATCCTGAACCCATGTCATACAGACGAAGAGTTAAATAAAAGTAAAAAAATACTCCTCGTTACAGCAGCTTTTCAAAAAGGACATGAACATCACGATCGCCATCTCATAGAAATGTTCGAACGTATTTCTATAGATGCCAGGTGGGAAGGAAGTTTTCCGAGAAATATTCAAAACCTATCGGTATATTCCATGTTCAATGAATTCAAAGAAAAAGAAAAATGGCTCTACCAGAAATATACGGAGAAACAGGATCAGATTAAAGCAATAAAAAAAGATTATTACGAAAAAAATTTCCATTATGTGGAAGAAATATATAAACTTGTATCCAGTCTCCAGGAAACCTATAAACATTTCTGTCTTTATGATTTTTATTATTTACAGGAAAATAAAGACGATTCCGAGTTTTTCACAGTTGACCTGTCAGGTGAAGAAAAAGAGAAAAAATTATCGGATTTATCAAATCTTTTAAGATCCAATAAAGGTCTGTTAACATGTAAGGAACTGAGAGATACATTTGACCATATAATTTATAAAGACAATGAATTATTTTCTCTGTGCAGACATGTAGAACTTTATTATCTCTGGAAAAGCGGAGTTCAGAAAAGCTCTTTTTATAAAGAACAGAGAGAAGAACTGGGGAAAAGAATAATGTCAAGCGCTACAATATTTATATTCGGAGGAAGAGTTTTTGTCCTTACCAACAGGCTTCGTTTCTACAGACTGGAAAAATATTTCAAAGATGCAGTAAAAAAAGGCACCAATCTCTACGGTATCAGTGCAGGCTCAATATGTCAGACAGAAAAGTTTTTCCTCACATTCGAACGTTATTCTGCAAGAGCCCATTCCAGTGCATCAGATTACGGTATGGGTCTTGTGCATAACATATGGATATTCCCCCATGCAGAGGATCTTTCCTATATAAGAGAACTCCACAGAGATAAACTGTCTTTCTTTACCCTGAGGCACAGACCGGGAGTGGCAGTAGGCCTTACGGAAAAAAGCGTTCTTCTCTGCGAAAAATATAAAGATCCCTTTGACGGCAAAATATACAGACGTTATACCTCTGTAGGAGAAGAACCAGTTCTGGTCTTCGGAGAAAGAGGTAAAAGATGTGATCTCTATAAATACGACCAGATAATTCTGGAAGGCACAAAATTTTATAAAGGGAAAAATCAGATTGCAGGAAAAAATGATATAAAACAGATGGAAGAAGAATATGTTGAAAGGGCGAGTAGTGAGTCGTAAGTTGTGAAGAGTGAAGAGTGAAGGGTGAAAAGTGAAGAGTGAAGGGTGAAGAAAGTATTAACGGCAGATTGGCAGAACAGAGAGGTTGTGAAAATAATATAATGATAAGGGCTTTTTAAAAGGTCAAGAGTGTGTCAGGTGCCGGGTAAAAAAACCGGCACCCGGTTTAAAGTAGTTCTAAAAAGTTTTGTCCTGAAATTCTCTACATACCGGTGGGTGAGACTCTTCCGAAAAATCTATAATCCTCGTGCAAAACAACATGTTCTTAAAGACTGATATGATATTACATTTACTATACTTTT
>JBEHWP010000603.1:0-4372 GCA_040217665.1 Vulcanimicrobiota bacterium | reverse complement strand
TGAATTGCTTTTACGTTTTTTACGATATCATTTTTTATATCCTTACTTTTCTTTATAGATAGAACTGTTCCCGGTATGTCAACGGCAATTCTGAGAGGATCTGTCAGCAACTGTGAAGAGTATTTTATAGGACCTGTGGCCTGTATTATCAGTTCTCCTCCTGACGGGATTTCTTTATAATCTATATTTATAATTTTTGTTGCTTTATCTCCTGCGCAAACTCCACCTGTGAAAACTGATATAAGTAATAGAAATATTATAATAAATTTTTTCATAAGCAAATAACCGGTCTGTGAGAAAACCGGAAATTCACCCCCGTTTCTCTGGTATCGTTTAATTTGATCATATTGATTGCCTCCGGTCTTGAAATGGTAGATGGTAGATTTACAGAGCCATATTTTTTTAAATCTTTGCCTTCTATTGTTATATGAAGTTTTTTTATGTAATTAAATTCTGTAAGAGAAAAAGCAAGTGAATTTATGACTATTTCCGGAGGAATATTATTTTTTACATTCACGAAGGCAGAATTAAAATCTATATAAGCTACACTGTCTTCTACGCTGAAGGATAAGACTTCTGTCCCGGCAGGAAGGGTAGGTTTTGCCCATTCTTCATCCAGTCCTTTTACAAGTCTCTGGATAACATTCTGCGGTAATGTTTTTGAGTCCTGAAATACACAGGTTACAGGTAATATAAAGAGTGATTTCTGTTCCAGAAAATAAATGGTAGCCCTGTTTTCCTCTCCTGGAATTCTGCTTTCTTTACCTGTTAAAAATAAATTTTTCCATTTCTCTATAGCAACTGGTTCTTTCAAATCCAGTTCGCCAAGTGTTTCTATTTCTTTACCTTCTATGAAGAACTTTATGCCTTTTATGTCTTTAAAATGAGATAATGTATAATTAACAGAAGATATAAGTAAATTACCTTCTGTTCCTCCGGATTCAAAGGCTTTCCTGAAATGTTTAGAAAAATTCAGACACGCAATTCCATCTTTAATTTCAAAATTCAATAAATCTGTTTCTTTCGGAAATAGATTATAAAGGGATTTATCCGGCGGTTCCATTGAAATGAGTAATTCTATTGCCATTTCAGGTGTAGAAGTTTTTTCTTTTGTTTCGTATGTTACAGGTACAAGAAACATAAGATTCTCATCACTGAAGTAAATTATTACCCGGTCTTTAGTCTTCGAACCGGACAGAATATTACAATTATTTAATATCAGAAGGCCAAGGGATAATAATATTAAGATGATTATCTTGAATCTGTTCCAATTTTTCTTTAAAGATGTTTTCACTGGCTTCATCCTTTGCAAATATAATTTTAATCTTGCAAAAATAAAGTATAATTTATCATTTACAAGAACATCTTCAAAGAGAGGGATATTTCTTACAGTAGTTAATTTTTTTTCTTGCAGTTGCAAACATCCGCGTTTATTATAACATGATTTTTCACATATGTCAAAAGTTTTTCTAAAGAATTTTTATAAAATCACATGTATCCATTTTTTATTGTACAAATTTTTTCTTGTCTTTTTAACTGTTTCCATTCTGACTTTTTTGCATACAGGACAGATCCATTTTCTTTTTTTATGGAATGGTCTTTTCTGTTCTACCATTTTTACTTTACATTCAGGGCACGTCAAGTCAGATGTTCTCCTTTGAGATCCGGTATGGAAATACTGAATTTACTTCCTTTTCCCGGTTCGCTTTCTATATATATATTTCCTTTTAGAACAGAAAGAGTATATTTTACAATTGAAAGTCCCAGCCCAAGACCTCCTGTTTCACGACATAAAGGATCTTCTATCTGGTAGAATTTATCAAATATTCTGGGAATTTCTGATTTATGTATGCCTATGCCTGTATCAATTATATGGAAAACATGTCTGTCTTCGGATTTTTCGTAGGAAATATTTATCTTTCCTCCCCTGTGTGTAAAGCTTATTGCATTACTCAGTAAATGTTCTATTATTTTGCTCAGTCTGTTTTTGTCGGTATATATTTCTATTTTGTCCCGATGGAATTTATAGGAAATGTCAATACCTTTTGAGAGACATTCAGCTTTCTTTAAAAATACCATGGCTTTGACTATTTGAACTGCATCTATTGGTTCTGAGAATACTTCAAGATGAGCTGTTTTAACTTCTGAAATTTCCAGTAATTCCGTTACTCTGTTCAAAAGAAGTTTATTGTCTGATAAAACTTTTGAAAGGAATTCTTTCTGCTGAGTATTCAGAGGACCCGGCAGTTCGCTCAATAAAAGCTCTGTATATCCTTTTATAACACTGGCAGGAGTTCTTATTTCATGAGATACTATGGAAATAAATTCTTCTTTCATCTGTTTAACTCTGTTTTCGGCAGTAATATCATGAAATAAAATAACAATAGAATTTACATTTTTATTTTTACCTATTACAGGAGTCATGCTGACGGAAAAAAATCTTTCAAAGGGAATATTTATATTTGTTACTATATTATATAAAGGTTTTTTTTCTTTATTTACTGTTTTTAGAGATTCTGTAAGTTTTTCACTTTTTATAAGAGAAGAAAAAGCTCTTCCTTTACAATGTTCTTCTGTAAGATTGAACAGTTCGCATATTTTGGGGTTTGCCGTTTGAATAATTTCCTCTCTGTCAGTTACTATAAGACCATCGGCAAGGTTATTTATTATTGCCGAGAGTTTTTTATTGTTCAGTTCCAGTTCTCTTCTTCTTTCATATTCGAGATGATATATTCTGTTTATATCTTCGGCATAAGCAAGGATCTGCCTGTTTGTTTCTTCCAGTTCCTTATTCAAATCTACCGGTGATTCTATTATTGTATAATTATTTTTTTTACTCATAATTAAAAAATATTTTTCATCAATTTGAAATATGATAAGAAGTTTTATATTTCAGAGAAAAATTCCTCCATTTTTTTTAATATATCCAGAGGTCTGAATGGTTTTGTGAGATAATCATCTGCTCCAGCTTTGAAAGCAATTTCTTTCTCTTTCTCTCTATTTATAGAGGTCAGGACAATAATATATATATCTTTTGTCATATCGTCTGTTTTCAATCTTTCACATACTTCAAAACCATCCATTTCCGGCATCATAACATCAAGGAACATCAGGGAAGGTTTCTCTTTTCTGGCTATTTCAATTGCTTCACATCCTGTGGATGCACTGAGTATTTCGAAATTTTTATCCTTCAATGTAGCAGTTAATAAATCTCTGACAATATTTTTGTCATCAACTATCAATATTTTTCTCAATTTTTCATACCCCCTGATAATCTGGTGGGAATTAATATGAGAAGTGTTACGGGTGACGCGTAATGCGTCACACAGTTACAGATTCTCAATTCTGTCAGTTTATAAAATCATAATATCATAAAAGGCAAATATCATCAATATGATGTGTTTAAAAATGATAGATAATTTTATATACAATGGAAAAATAAATTTGTCACAGAATATTCAGAGTGAAAAGTGAAAAAAACTGGATTTTACTTGCTTTTCACTCCTTATTGACCTGAGCGTAAGCATGTATAAAAGGTTTCCTCCTGTCATGCGTTACCCGTTATGCATCACAGAAGTATATGTGTATTATTTATGCTTGATTCAGTAAATTTTTAACATAATGTTAACATAAGTGTAACATTCTTTGTATTGCATTTTATAAAGATTGTGTTATAATTAAAGTGGGATTATTGTAAGTGGGTACAGTGAAATTGAACTCTCTAATGATTAATATAATTGTTTTAATTCTATTATTAGAGATAAAAAGAGCTATGTTTCTTTATTAGTAAATGTATATGGGTTTCATTCATGAAAGGAGGAAATTAAATGTTATCAACCGGTAGCAGCGCAATGTCTATGGTAGCTACACAGCAATCAGATGCGCAGGCACAGCAGAACTGTGCATTGAATATCTGGTCAGAAAGACAGAAATCAGAAAAAGACAGAATAAAGACTCTTGAAGGTCTCAGAGATGCAATTGCAAAGATAGATGCGGAAATACATAAGAATAGAGCAAAAACAGCTCAATCAATAAATAAGGATATGCAACAGCTATTAATCAGTACCGGCTAATAGTTTTTTTGTCGGAGAATAAAGAGCCCATTCGGGCTCTTTATTTATTTTCATGGTATTAATTAAAAATTATAAAAAAAAATTAAAGAATTTATATTAAAACCACTTTACATTTTTTAAAATGAAGTGATATCATGTTTAGAAAAACAAAATAAGCTTAAAGCTTAGAAAAAATTGATTGTAGTACAGCTACAACATAAGGAGGAACGTAAAATGGCAGACGCAATTGGAGCAGGTGGAATGGGTTCTGGTGCCCAGCAAATGTCAATGATTGGTTCACAGCAGTCAGATCAGCAGGC
>JBEHWP010000602.1:0-4386 GCA_040217665.1 Vulcanimicrobiota bacterium | reverse complement strand
AACACAGTAACATAGTCTTTATTATGTAATATGGCATCAGCCACTGCTACAGTCATAACAGTATCATCGGTAAATCTTGATTTACTGCTGAAAAGCTCAAAGTCAGTTGTTTTTATATTATTCCATTCAAAAGGAGACCCTATAATATCTCCTGCTATGGCGCCGAACATGTAATCACTCCTTATATAATATTCGTGACGCGTAACGCGTAACGCGTAACGTCACCGGTGGAATTGATAGTCAGATCAGAAAATCTTTCATACCTGTTAATATTCTCACATATTCTCCTTCCATCATATCACGAAAAGACCTGTATCTCACAGCTCCCGGAAGGGTATAACCGAAAAACCAGGCTTCCCACTCTCCGTCTGATGTCATTACATGAGGGTTCAAAAGATAAACGGCACTGTCTACCTCTTCACTTATAGCAATGGCAGTTCCCAGATATTCATTTCTTATATTTATGGGATCCTGGTCCGGGCCATAAACAAAATAAAATTCATCACTTATTACAGGACTGTATTCTCCATATCCAGCGAGCCATCCGTTATATGATTGTCCGTATTTAACAGAAAAGAGATCAATTTCCTCAACAGGGAAAATTCTTGTATCTTCGGCATCAAAACCAATCTGTCTCCATCCGTTCGTTACTTTAAGAAAATCCCTGTACGAAGGAGGTAATTTTAAATTTAAACGTTTTTCTGCTGCTAATATTTCTTCTTCCCCGGCTCCCGGAAAGCCGAGCCATCCTTTATCCAGTCCTTCTCCTGCAAGGTCGCTGCAATAAAATTTGCCATGAGATTCTTTTAATAATGTTAAAATATCTTCATTCCACTTTTTTAAAAAATCTTTCCAGAATGGCGTAAAAATCACCCCTTTTACCGGATAATATATATATCAAATTATCATAATTATATCAGAAATAAAAATTTTCTGATATAATTAACATAGATAGTCATTAGAAATACCCGTAACGCGTCACGCGTTACGCGTCACGGCTGAAAGAGGTTTCAATAAAATGTTCAAAAAAATTTTTCTATTCATCACTCTCATAGTAACTATAATACATCTCATTCCGTCTATAGCAAAAATAGAAAATAAAGAAATAGAAGTCTATGAATTTGTCATGTCCTGGGGCAGTGAAGGAGATAAAAAGGGACAGTTCTCTTACCCGGAAGGGATAACTGCAGACGGAGCGGGAAATATTTATATCACTGATACAGGTAACCATAGAATTCAGAAATTTGATTCAAAAGGAAAATTTATAACGCTATGGCCGAGTCACGGGACGGATAAAGGAGAACCGGCGGCTCCCAGCGGAATAATTACAGACAGAGCAGATAATATTTATATTATGGACAGATGGAATCAGAGGGTAGAAAAATATGACAGGAAAGGCAATTTCATAACAGAAGGAAAACTTGAAGGCTACAGCAACAATCAGACTTACGCCCTGTACGGCCCTGCAGGAATTGCCCTGTCGCCAAGAGGTTATCTATATGTAGCAGATACATTTAATCACTCAATTCAAAGATTTGATACGAACTGCAGACTCATAAATCAGTGGAAACTCAGAAACTCCGACGGGGTCATTCAGTTGTACGGCCCCCTCGGCATATGTATCGGAGACAAAGGTTATATTTATACAACAGATATATCAAACCATACAGTACAGGTCTTTAATACAGAAGGGAAACCTGTAAAGAGATTCGGTAAAAAAGGTGAAGGGCCGGGGCAGTTTTATTACCCTGCAGGTATTGCATCAGACATCAAAGGATTTATATATGTAACGGATTTCAATAACAGGGTTCAGAAATTTACGTCTCAGGGAAAATTTTTGACTCAATTCGGAACAAAAGGTTCCGAAGAAGGAGAATTCGAATGTCCTGAAGGAATCGCACTGGATAAAGACGGATATGTCTATGTTGTGGATAAAACAAACAACAGAATTCAAAAATTCATGGCAGTAAAGAAAAAAGAGAGCGACAAATAATCTCTATAATAGCCAGGTTCCGCTGTCAGAATACCCTTCGAAAGCCTGGTTATACAATAACAGCTGAAAACTCACCCGGACATACTGTCACTGTAACAAAAAATCACACAGGCCCCATAGATCTATTACTCACAGGTGTAGCAATGGCTGAGATAAACTGTGTCATAATTTTCATGTAAACCACTGAATATCTGCTATGTTTTTGAAGATTATCCCCTTATTTTACCATATGGCCGCCGCTGTCCCCCAGTTCTTTAAGCTTTTCCTCTACAGATTTTTTATCGGCAGGATTTTCTGCCTCCATCTCTTCAGCTCTTTTCTTTAAATGCTTCGGAATTGCTATGGCATCGTAGATAATCTTTGCAACAGGGAGAGCAAAAGCCATGATAGCGGCAGTCGTAGTTATACCGGCAGAAAGACCTAACAGTAATGCTGTATTTACTGCAGTAAGGGCTGCACCTTCTGCTATATTAAGTCCTGCATTTACTATCTTTGTTTCTTTTGACATAACTGCATCTGTTATACCGCCGGACTGCTTATCCTGACATGCATCATAAAGTCCTTTCACTCCCGTAAATACTTTATATGCTCCTCCCAGCATACCAAGTTTTGTGGCAAGAGTACTGCCGAGCCACAAATAGCTTTTCGGTACACCTGCTTTTAAAGCCTGAAAAGCTTCATACTGGGCTCCCACTTTCCCTGTGCCAAGGATGAGTTTTGTCAGACCGGTAGCTTTAGCGCCAACAGATTTCAATTTTGCATCCAGAGTGTCTATTCCCTCTTTTGACATACCAAGGGTTTTAAGGAAATTATGCCATGAAGAGTCTTTTGCTACATATTTTATAAGCTCATCCCACGCACTATCTTTTGCATAGGATATACCTTCATAATTATGGGTAGAACTGAAATTTACCGAATCCGTTTTCGGTTTGGGATCATAACCGTAATTGGTCGGTAAATAGGTGGAAAGACCTGTAGAATTCTTATAGGCTTCCCCCTGGTGTTCTTCTGCAATGACAGCCTCACCGAGAGATTTTAATACTTCTCCTGCCGCGGCTTTAACCTGTCCGTCTTTTATCTTCGGATCATCTGACAGGAGTTTTGCAAAATGTCCGAGATCATGATAGTCATTATAAAGTTTATAATCGAGTCCATGACAGAAATGCTGGCTCTTTTCTATATTTTTTCTTATTACAGAAGGTTCTACCGTTCCTGCCATAAGAGCCTGTGCAAGTTTATCTGAAGATTCTACAAGTTTATCAAGTTTATCAAGATCTACAGCAGAAAGGGTACAAGTTAAAATTTCTCCAGCAGGCTGATGAAAGGATTCATACACAAAGAGTTTAGCCAGATCTTCCGGCTTCATGGCTTTTTCTCTGCTTCCTTCCTGGAGATCTTTCATTATCCTGTCCAGCGGCTGTGCCGAACCTCTTTCCGTCTCCTCTGATGCCACCATAAATTTTGCTCCGTCTTTTATTGCATGGGCTGCTTCCATCTGTGCCATAAGACAGGCATCAAAATCAACCAGATCTATCTTCTGCCCTGCCACCTGTGCCGCACTGTCTATAACAGTTTTAAGTTCATTCATATCAAGAAGATTCCCGCTTTTTTCATCGCTCAGGACTCCGGCGAAACCAGCACCGTGGTTGAAGAGTATAACTGCATAATGTTCTGCAGGATAATTCTTTATTCCCCATTCCAGGAAATTCGATACAGTCTGAGGATCACCCATATCCTGTTCGCCAAGATCGGCTACTTCTTTAGAATTTATTTTATCAGGCTCATTTGTCCCATCTTTCATTACATAATATCTCTTTACCGTTTCAATCTTTTTCCCCTGTGAAGAGGCATTCATTAAGTGTTCAAGTATTCCGCCATGAACTTTTTCTCCCGGATTTCCTCCTATTTCTGCCACAAGATTTACATCTCTGTTGGAACCTACATTCTCAAGTGTATTCATCGCATCATACATGGGTGCATAGAGATTGTTATTTCCATCCATATAAAATAAAACTGTCCATTTCTTCTTGGACGGTTCTTCTTCAAGTGCTCTGCCATCAGCCAGACATGATAAATCTAATTTATCATTTGAACATATGAGATTATCTACATTTAAATCTTTTGCCTTTTTTTTCTTAAAAAAGTCTGTAGCCATCTTTCCGAACTGGTCTACAGAGGCTCTACCGAAATCAGGTATTTTCCCTTCCATTATTACACCTTCTCTATTACAGTTTTATATAATATATTAATTTTATAATTATAAAGAGGAAAAAGCAACAGCCTTTTGTTAACAAAATGTTAACTATTTATGGCCATAAGAGTTAATTTATTACTCAAGTCTATTTCTCCTCTCAAATTATGACAAACAAAACACCTTTGTTTACATAATAAAA
>JBEHWP010000601.1:0-4392 GCA_040217665.1 Vulcanimicrobiota bacterium | reverse complement strand
CTCTGCCGGAGGAATTTTCACAATCAAACATGGCCACACAATACGACCATTCAGGAACTAAATGCCAGGGAATTGCTCCAGAAAAAGGTGAATACAGGCATGAGGGAAAACCTTACAAAAAACCTGTCATATTTAAACCATATATGGAACAGAATGAACAGGCTTTTACCATGTTAATACCTTATGACTGGCATGCAGAAGGAGGCATATACAGGCCCAATCCTCTTGCTCCCGGTGCAGGTATTGCCCAGTCCATACAGGAACCTTTTTTAAACTTTGCAATAATGAAAGACAGAACCAGAAAAATATTACTTCATTATCTGCCATGTAACCGTTTTTATGATCTGAGAGATCCCTGTTTCCCTCCCGGCAGCACATGTAATGGTATGACAGTTTTACCTGCCATGAGAGCAATAGATTTCCTTACTGCAGTTATTATACCTCAGATACATCCATATGCTGTAAATATTCAGGTTCTGGATTGTAAGAATTCTCCGTCTTTAATCAGGAAATGGCAGGAACATACGGCACAGAATGCTCAGTATATGCAGTATAATTACGACAGTATAATAATGACACTTACCTATGAAGAAGAAGGGCTAACATATAAAGAAAAGCTTATAACTGCCACTATTTATTACAGTATGTACACGTCTTCCATGTGGGAAAATCAGGATACCAAATATATAAGAACACCTGCAGATGAATTTGACACATGGGAACCTGTTTTTAATATGATAGAAAATTCTGTCAGAGTCAATATGGACTGGCTAATAGCATCGAACAGAGGTATAAGAGAAAGATCCATGAGGGCAAGGGAAACACAGCAATATATTCAAAATACATACAGAGAAATAATAGAACATAAACATAAGGTACAGTCGGAAATCAATAAAGAATACTATCTGTGCTTTACAAATCAGGATGAATATGTAAACCCCTATACGGGAGACATAGAAACTGATACCAACCAGTGGAAACACCGCTGGGTTGGTGAGAGCGGTTATATACTCTATACAGATGATTCCTTTTATGATCCCAATACGGATTCCAATCTAAATTTAGGGTATTTTAAATCAAGCGGTATCAGAGCAAGGTAATATTTCTGTCGCAACGCATGACGGGTGACGCGTGACGCGATTAAGAACCTATCCGAAAAGTAATATTTATTGTACACCCTTCCGGTGGGTGAGGCTCTGGAGAAAAATATATACCGTATTAACAGTAATTTGTAAATTAAATAAATGTAATATCGTAGCAGTCTTTAAAGACATGCTGTTTTGCACGAGGATTATAGATTTTTCGGAAGAGCCTCACCCACCGGAAGGTATTTGATGACTTTTCGGATAGGCTCTAAATACAATATGCAGGATACTGTATTTAACTGCGTCACGCGTCACGATTATATAATGGAAGAAACTATTTTTATATCACCTGTATTCATTTCAATAGGAATTTTGCTTATAATAGCAACAAACAGAAATTATCCTGTTTTGTTTGATTTATGGTATATTAAGCTTTTAAAAAGGATTGCAGGCAATAACGGAGTAATAGTATTTTATTATATTATAGCCATGATATTTATTATGGCCGGCACAGGGAGGATTATATATTTTTATTTAAAATAAATTATTTAGATAAACTACCTCTATAAAGTAATTCTATTTATCATCCCGGTAATCCCATAAATCCTATAAATCCCGGTCAAAAATGAAATTTCCTATACTTTTAAATTATGAAAACAAATTTTTTTGAAAGACTTGAAAAAATTTATTCAAAGGCAGCCGAACTGCTTGACAGAGGAAAGAAAAATTTCTGTTCTCCATGCCGTTTTTGCTGCAGTCATTTTCTCTTACATGGTGTAAGCCAGATAGAATATGATCTTATAAAGATAAAACTGAAAGAAGAAGGTCGAGAAAAAAAGGCAAAAGATTTCAAAGATTATATTCAAAAGAAAAGAGATATTCAGGGAGAACTTATCCACAGAGGATGTCCTCTTTATAATATAGAAAAAATGGGCTGTTCTATATACAGTTTCAGACCTTATTCCTGCCGCTATTACGGCATATATTCCCCTGTCCCGGAGCTTTTGTTCTGTGCTTTTCACGGATATTCAATCATATATTCAGTAAAAAGTTTTTATGATATAGTTCCTCTGGCAAAAGAATTTTTAGAATTAAGGAATGATTATAATATATATATAGCACAAACAGATAGAGAAAAGGTTGAAGCCCTGTATCAGGCAGGATATGACCTGTATTTTCAGGATAAAAAAGAGAAATCGTTAAAATATCTGTTAGAGGCAATATCTATAGAGCCGGAACACTGGAAATCCCTCTTTCAGCTCAGCCAGATATATTACGGCACAGGAAATCTCGACGAGTCAATAAATTTGGCCGAAGATGCCTTAAAAAAAGTTCCTCATAATATAGATATAAAAATTCACCTGTCATTACTTTATATACTTCAAAATAGAATTTCAGATTCAGGTAATCTTATGCTGGATATATTGTCAGAAAACGGAAAAAACAAAATAGCCTTATCAATTATGGGTTATTTATTTTATCTTTCAGGTAAGACAGAAGAAGCTTATATGTACAGTCAGAAAGCCCTTTCAATGGATCGTGAACTGCCTATGGCAAAAAGAGTAATGGAATTTCTGAGAAATGATTTAAATAGTGACGCGTGACGCGTGACGCGAGGATACTTATTGCTATAGTAGTAATTTGCCCGAATTGTTTTTCTTACAGTCCTTATTCATTTCAGGGCGTTTAATAACGCCCCTTCTCACTATTCACTCTTTACTTTTTTATTGCTTCATAAAGACTCTGAAACACTGCCTGATTTTTTTCCTTTGATATAAGGTCTTCCATTACAATCCTGGATGTTCCTAGCTCAGTCAAAACTTCAACAGCTTTAAGCCTTACATTGAGATCCTTATCATTACGAAGTACATTCTTCAGGATATTTGTAACAGTAATCAGGTTATGATTTTTATTAATTCTTATTTTTTCAATAATATTATCTATAATATAAAATCTCTCTTTTAATTTTACTGAAGACCTGTCGTTTATCATGTTTTTAGTCAGTGTGAGCCTGTTATCCATATTAATCATAACAGTCTTCTGTAAAGTAAGCATGTCCTGTAGTTTTTCTATAACTTCTATTCTATGAACGGAAGACTCATCATAAAGGAGGATTGCTTTATATATGGCTATTACTTTCTGGTCAGGTAAATCCGGATTAAAAAGATCTACATCAAGATAGACGAGAGATCTTGCTACAACAGTTATATCTGAAGGAGCAGTATGTGGTGCTTCTATAAAAGCACCGGCTCTGTTTAAAAATATAATTCTATCTCTGTAATCAGTTTCATACCATCTTTTTAAAAAATAATCTCTGTTATTTATACTTTTGAAATCGTACCAGTTGGCTTCATTTCTGTATCTATCCAGAGCCATAACCTGAATGGAGAGAATAAGAGGAAATAATACAAGATAAATTAACACTTTCAACTTATCCAGTGCTTTTTCATCATAGACATGATCTTTTAAAAAGACCATCATGACGGAAAGTCCTGCCACTAAAAATATAAAAGCAAGAGGTATTATCTGTGAAGGTACAGAAGGCCCGTAGAAGATAACTGCAATACCATCGAGACCTCCTTTATATAAAAGAAAAGCAACAGTAAATACAAGCTGTATAAAGAGTAACACAGGAGACCATTCAAGTGTTTTAACAGTCAAAGCTTCTATAAACGATAATCTTCTTTCTCTTTCATCTTTTATTATATTTCTGAAAGCATCAATCTGTTTTCTGAGAGATGATTCTATAAATTCCTTCATTTCTTCAGTCAATTCCATACCTCCCATCATTGCCGGAGCAGGAGAAGCTTCAGGAGCAACCTGTTTTCTTTCGAAATATTTACCTACAGCCTGGGCGGCAACATGTTTATTATCATGTAACTCCGGGTTAAGACGTAATAAATTATCCAGAATTTGCTGTTCACTGTAACCGAGATTTTTTAATGTGAGTACCTGTTTATCATATTTGTTGAGGTCAACAGGTATTGTAAATGATTTTTCCTTTGTTTCAGCTTTCTGTTCCTGTTGTTCCTTTATCTCAGGTTTTGCTTCCAGTTTTAACATTTCTCCCGAAGTAGTATCGGGAATAGTCGCTTCAGGTGTTTCATCAGGCGATGGTTGAGGTGTAATTTTATCTTCTATATGAGAAACATTATTTTCTTCTTTTTTTTCCAAATCCCTCACCTCCATTTAACTAACAGCCATGATCGGAGTGATCACAACTAAATATGAAATTTACAAACATTGAAGCATAAAACTTCATCATTTTCATATAAATAACATTCTATTTAATAAAGGGAAAAACCTT
>JBEHWP010000600.1:0-4406 GCA_040217665.1 Vulcanimicrobiota bacterium | reverse complement strand
AGGTTGATTTCTCAGGGATATAATGGTAAATATTCCGCCGGTTATAGTCGTGACGCGTAACGAGTGACGGGAAGAAAACCTTTATTTAATGCTTATGGACAGGTCAATAATAAAATTGACAGTTATCAGCATATATATATGATTTATACCAATTACTCTGGACAGGATATATATTTAATTATATAATTATATCACTGCACAAAAAATATAAAAGGGGTGAATTTTTAATAATGAAGAGATTAATTGCTATTTCCATGACCTTATTCTTTCTTACCATAATTTACTCTTCCCTTTCCGCTAAAGAAATATATGATGTAACGGCCGAAACTATAGGTAATATAAAATTCCATACAATCAATTTTCAGATATCAAACGGAAAATTATTTATAAAGCAGGGTAAAACTCAGAGCCTTGAAGTAAAAATGGATGAGAACCAGCTTTCTTTATTACATACTGATATACAGGACGGAATCTTAAAAATTTATCTGAGCGGATATGAATCAGGTGCAGGGTCGAAATTTTATCTTACCGTAGAAGACTTAAAAGCTATACATCTCACAGGTTCAAACAGTGATATAACGGCAAAAGAAAAAATAAAAGTAGATGAACTGGAGATAAAACATAACCTTAGTCCCGGTAAAATCAATCTTATAGTCGAGGCAAATATAATTAATACGGAACTCGGTTCATCAGGTGATATAAACCTGGCAGGGACTGTGAAAAATCATCATATTTCATTACTCGGTTCAGGAGATATAACATCTTTCGAGCTTCTGTGTGAACGGTGTGAAGTAAATATTCTCGGCAGCGGTACTGTTGAAGTAAATGTAACTGAAAAGCTGGATGTAAAAATAATGGGTACCGGAGAAGTTCTATACAAAGGAAAACCTGAAGTAGAGAAACAGGTTCTTGGAAATGGAACATGTAAAGAATTTAAAGAATAAAAAAATTTATCTGATATCTGATAGAAGATTTACAAAAAGTATGTTTGTTCTAATATAGTAAATATATCTTTAACTTTTATAAAAGGAGTCAGAAGATGTTATCCTGTGCACTCAATTTAATAATTCTCATTGCCGGTCTGCTCACATTAATCAGTGGTAAACTTCAGATCAGCGCCAGAAATACCATACATGGAACCGGAGCCAGACTTATAGGGCTCGTATTATTTTTAGCAGCAGGTCTTTGTCTGACCGGTATTCCTTCTCTATGTGCAGGATTATTCCTGGCAATAGCAGGAGGAAACATAACAGGAGATTCAATGGTAATGTTAGCCACCTGGATTGATTTGCTGGTCTATGGTATAGCTGTCGTAATTATTCTCTTAATTTTAAAATTTATGCCTTCAAAGCCAAAAATGGATGTAGCTCATCAGGAAAACAACGGGTAATTACGGAACTGAGACAAAAAACCTGATATTACAACAGGAAGTGTATGATAAAATATTATTTCCCTGTAACATCAGGTTTCATGCTTTTAAAAACTGTTTTCCACGTAAGGCCTCCGTTATCTGTATATAATATAATTCCTGAACCGCCGTTATTAGATCCCGGTTTATAGTCAACAACAGTGCCTCCCACAGCCAGCCCGTTAAGAGGATCAGTAAAATAAATATCTCTGATTAAATCAGAAATATCTTCCCTCTGGCACGTCCATGTAGCTCCTCCGTCAGAACTGTGCAAAATTACTCCTCTGTATATTCCTTCACTATCAGTTTTTCCGCCGTACATCCATCCCTTTGCGGAATCGGTAAAATAAATACCCATAATATTAAAATTTTTCTTTTCAATATACCAGTTATTGCCACCGTCAATGGTATGAAGCAATGTTCCGTCTATACCTGTAACAAAGCCTTTATTTTTGTCCAGGAAATATACAGATGTAAAACCTTCTTTTTTATACTCATACTGTTTTTTCCAGGTATTTCCGCCATCTTCCGTATGAATTATTACTCCTTCAAATCCAGCTGCCCATCCGGTATCTTTATCTATAAAATAAATCCCTGCAAGGGGATCGGAAAGGCCGCTTATCTGAGGAGTCCATGTATGTCCTCCGTCACATGTATGAAGAATCTTTCCCCCGTCCCATCTTCCTCCGACAATCCATCCGAAAAGGGAATCTATGAAAAATATTCTTGCAAGATCTTCATCTGTTCCGCTGTTCTGTTTTTCCCAGGTTTTACCTCCGTCTGACGTGTGGAGCACTGTACCTCCGAAACCTGTTACCCATCCGTTATTTGTATCGGAGAAATAGACTCCCGTAAATTTATTATCGCCGGTACCGGTCGCTCTGCCATTCTGAATTTCCCAGGAATGACCTCCGTCAGAGGTATGTAAGATGATACCGCCCCTGTTAAAGCTCTTGCCTGCAGCCCATCCGTTAAGACGATCTATAAAATAAACGCCTCGAAGTTCCTCACCTGTTCCGCTGTTCTGAATATTCCAGGTAAGACCGCCGTCGTATGTATGAAATATAGAACCTTCTCTGCCAAGAATCCAGCCCTTTTTATTATCTATAAAATAAACTTTTACAAGTTTTTCCATTTCTATTTTCTGACATGACCAGTTTGTGCCTCCGTCAGATGTGTGTAAAACAGTGCCGTCATCACCTGCAATCCAGCCATTCTGTGAATCGGTAAAAAAGACATCCCTCAGATTATCAGGAACAGTCTGAATCTTTTTCCAGTTTTTGCCTCCGTCAGATGTATAAAGCAATGAGCCATTATTCCCTGCTGCCCATCCAATGGTTAAATCTATGAAGAAAATACTATGAATATAATCGACTCCATCTATATTTAAAACTTCCCATTTTTTTCCTCCGTCAGATGTACGAAAGACTCTGTTTTCTTCCAGAATCCATCCGTTATTTCCGTCCAGGAAACGAAGTTCTGACAGACTTTTGTCTGTGCCGGAAACCTGTTTTATCCAGGAAATACCTCCGTTATCAGTATGAAGCACAACTCCTCCGGCTCCGCAGACCCAGCCATTATTTTTATCGGTAAAATAAATATGTGTCATAAAAGAACAGCCTGTAATGAAATAACTCCAGGTGAGTCCTTCATCTTTACTGTGAAAGAGAGTACCACCGGATGATAAAACCCATATATCCTTTTCATCTATAGCACAGACATCTACGAGTCTATCTTTTGTACCACAGGTGAGAGTGCGCCATGTATAACCACCGTCTGTCGTGTGAAAAATAGAACCATTCTCACCTGTCAACCAGCCGTTCCTGTCTGAAAAATATAATCCCGCGAAAACACTGTCACCTGCGTAACCTGCACCTGATAAAAAAGAAAAAAACAGGAGAAAATATATAAAAAAATTCTTTTTCACAATTTACCTCAATAATTTCTGACAGGGCGAAAGCCCAGACAATTTAAATAATAGTCGGGAGCAAGGCAGTTTCTGCAGGCAGACCGGCAGAACTCGGAAGTAGAATGCCAGCTTCCTCCGCGCATTACCCTGAGAGTTCCGGAACCGGGGCCTGCAGGGTTGGTATCAGGGCTTACTCCGTAATAAGTTGTGCTGTTCCAGTCACTGCACCATTCCCATACATTTCCGCTCATATCATAGAGGCCGAAAGGGTTGGGAAGTTTCTGACCTGCATTATGACTGTTCCTCTTTCCGGCACCATGATCGTCAGGGTTGACTTCATTTTCATATCCTTCTCCGGCATTATCCCAGTACCAGCTGTATTTAGCTATAGAGGCAGGTGAAGGACTGGATTCGCCCCAGTAATAATCTGCAGAATTTCCGCCGCGGCATGCATATTCCCATTCTGCTTCAGCAGGAAGTCTGTAACCATTTAATGTCCTCCATACAGAAGGGTCGTCTCCCCTGTTATTTATCGGCCCGTAACATGGAGTTAGCCCATGCCTTTCACTCAGCCAGTTACAGTATGCCACTGCTCCGTACCATGAAACATATACAACAGGGCGGGATTCATAACCGGACTTTACAGAAAATGTTCCCCCATCAGATCCTACCTTTATGCCCTGGTAATAATCTTCCACTATCTTAATCCACTTGACTCCTCCCTCTGTCTGATTGCCCTGAGCATTCAAAAATAATACATATTCCGAATTTGTCACC
The DNA here is from genome assembly GCA_040217665.1 of Vulcanimicrobiota bacterium. GTDB lineage: Bacteria > Vulcanimicrobiota > SpSt-956 > SpSt-956 > JAKJGF01 > CALARM01. The sequence continues at coordinate 312 of JBEHWP010000600.1, read as the reverse complement.
TCATATTTGAACATACGAAATGAACTTACTGCAACCTTATGAACAGGTTGTTCCGATGTACTGATGGTACTGCCCATATTAAAAGTTCCTCCTGTAATAGATACCATTGAAGGCATACCGGTCGGAGTCGGAGTGGTTACTGAAGTAACAGCAGTATCACTGCCACAGGCTGTCATAAAGGAAATCAATAGAAGCAGACCTGTTATTACAATATAAATTTTTGTGTTCATAAAAACACCTCCTGTTAAAAATGTTGACAATATGTTTATCTTTTTTTATAAAAATTCATTACAGGTTAATGATAAAACTGGA
>JBEHWP010000599.1:0-4411 GCA_040217665.1 Vulcanimicrobiota bacterium | reverse complement strand
ACTCTGGAGAACAAAATCTTTAGCAAAAATAGAATATAATAGGAATCAATTTCGTCAAAAAGGTCCTTTTAAAATAGATCCATGGGCAAGTTTTACAAAAAGAATTTTCATTCAGCTATTAGGTGGAAATGTAGTTAAATTTGAACAAAAACCTTATGAACTAAAAATAGAAGATTATGAGATAAAAATAATCGAAGAGCATTTAATAGATATTTTAGGTAATAATCTTACTGATTGTTTCCTAAAGGCTATACAGGAGTCTGATATAAATCAGTTATTAGCTTTGATTCCAATTCTTCAGCGTACAGTAATCTTAAATTCTTTTTTTAAACAAAATCCTATTGATACATTAATAACAACTTTTGAATCTATTCGAAACAGACTCTCACTAGTATTTGGGCAGAATAGTGTTCCTATTATTGCACTTGTTGGCCCAGATGGTGTAGGCAAGACAACATTAATTAATAGTATTGAAAAGCTGAATTTGCCATTTAGAAAAAACATTGTAAGACACTGGAGACCTGACTTACTTCCAGAATTATCTTTTTTTTTAAATCCGTTTAGAAAACGAAATCATAATCAGATTAAGAATGTAATACCCAGGCGAAAAGCCGGAAAATTTCATTATCTACGTTTATTTTATTATTTTTTTGATTTTACTATAGGGTTTTGGTGGAAAGATATATTGCGTACTTTTTTCTTAGATATGATAATTTATGATCGCTGTGCTCTGGATATGTCAGTAGATCCGGTTCGTTATGGTCTTTCATCAAAAAAAGGTACCAGACTTCTATGGCAAATTATACCCAAACCTGATTCAATAATTTTACTCTACGATATCCCTGAAAGAATCAATTCCCGTAAAAACGAACTTGATATTATAGAAATTGATCGTCAGTTAAAAGAATGGCTCAAATTAGCTGGTGAAGGTATAATAGATGCCATAATTTACGTAGATTCTTCTCCTGATATAGCTATCCATTATATAAATAATTTAATAGTTGAAGCAATGATTAAAAAACATGCCAGTACAGTTAGCGAGTATCAAGAAACAATTCAATGGTTAAATACTGTTTTAAATACAGGAAACCAGGTTAAATTTAACTTTAAGGAAGAATATACTGATTATAAGAAGATTTATACATTTAATTTGCTATATTTAAAACAGGGGCGAACATATTTATTACCTATGACATCTAGTAAGATAGAAAAAAAGTCTTTAGAGATTTATAATGCTCAAAATTTGAAAGCAAAAATCGCTAGAAGGCTTTTGGAAACAGGTTTAATTCTGGATATTACACAACATTTTCTTCCTAAAATTCATATGATAATAAAAAAAGAAATTTCTGATACTAAACTGAGTAATATTTTATTATTAGAACACATTAAAGAAATTATGGGGTATAAAACCCTGTATTTTGCTATTTCTTCGGGCACACCAGGACATCATCGAAAACCTGTTATTCAGATGATTACTGATGATGGAATAATATTAGGATATGTCAAGATTGGCTGGAATGAAGGTACAAATACCCTTGTACAAAATGAAGCTAGAATTCTTAGGGAGATAAATACTTCATTCAACACATTTCTTGTACCCAGGGTAATTTATAGTAACAGTTGGAATGGACGTTATTTATGTATTCAGTCCAGTCCTGAAGGAAAAATAGAAACTGCTCCACAAACAATGAATCCAAACTACATGGGCATAATTAAAGAAATGTCTAATTTTCATATCAGAAAAATTCCTTTAAAAGAAAGCCTGTTCTGGAAAAATCTTATTAAGAATATAGATAAAATTTACAATCATTACTATCTTCATATTCTAAAAAATGGTATTAAAAAAATAGATGAATGGATTGGTAATGAAACATTACCTTTCCATTTCCGTCATGGAGATTTCGCACCATGGAATGCAAAAATTGTAAATGGACAATTATTCCTTTTTGATTGGGAATATGCCGAACTAGAAGCATTGCCAGCATTGGATCTATTTCATTTTTTCATCCAAACACTCTGGCTTTTAAAAAAATACTCACCTGGAGATATTTATAAAACCTTTACAAATGGCCAAAAAAATTGCGAAAAAGTAAGAAAATATCTTCAAAGTCTTAACATAAATGTGGATCTACAAAAACCTCTTCTCTTGTTATACCTTTTAGATCGATTTTCCTTTTATGCTTCAATGGAGTCCACAAATGTTCAATCACTCCGGTATCTTTCAACTATGATTAATCTGACAATACTACAGATGGAGGAAGTTTAGATGGAAAAAAGACTTAAAATTCTCGTTTCTGCCTATGCCTGTGAACCTGATAAAGGTTCTGAACCAGGAGTAGGGTGGAACTGGGTGCAACAGATAGCAAGATTTCATAATGTATGGGTTATTACAAGAGAAAATAACCGAGCAAGTATAGAAAAAAAACTTAGTAAAAATCCCATAGTAAATACCCACTGGATTTATTATGACTTACCTAGTTGGGCTCGTTTCTGGAAACGAGGAGGACAAGGAATCCAAATATACTATTACCTCTGGCAGACATCTATCTACTTTATTGCAAAAAGGCTTCATAAAGAAATAAATTTCGATCTTTGTCACCACATTACATTTGGTGTTTACTGGCGCCCAAGTTTTCTTATACTTCTTCCAATACCTTTTATCTGGGGTCCTCTCGGAGGAGGAGAAGCCACTCCTTTATCTTTTTATAAAACATTCAGTTATTATGGTATCTTTTATGAAGTATTACGTTATATAGCCAGATGGATAGGAGAAAAAGATCCTTTTGTAAAATTAAATATAAAAAAAGCTTCTCTAACACTATGCAAAGCTAGAGAAACCTATAATCGGCTTAAAATACTTGGAATAAAAAATATAATGTTATACTCTGAAGCTGGTATAAGTCAAAGTGAGCTTTACGAGTTAGGAGAATTTAAGATTACTAATACAACACCTTTTCGTGTTATAAGTTCAGGACGTTTATTATGCTGGAAAGGTTTTCATCTTGCCTTATTAGCTTTTAAAATATTTAATCTACATTACCCTGATAGTGAATACTGGATAACAGGAGACGGACATGAAAGAAAAAATCTAGAAAAATTGGCATATAGATTGAATATTATACATAAAGTGTATTTTTGTGGTAAAATATCCAGGCAGGAGGTTTTAAAAAACTTATCTGAATGTGATATTCTGCTTCACCCTAGTTTACATGATTCAGGAGGGTGGGTATGCTTAGAAGCAATGGCTGCAGGACGTCCCGTAATTTGCCTTGATCTTGGAGGAACTGCCATACAGATTACAAAAGAAACAGGTTTTAAAATTCCTGCAATTACGCCGGAACAGGCTATTAATGATATGGCAGAAGCTATGCTTAAACTGGCGACTAATCCTGAATTACGTATAAAAATGGGAGAAGCTGGAAAAAAAAGGGTTGAGGAACATTTTAACTGGGATAAAAAAGGTGAGTGGATTAATGATATTTACTGGAATATAGTTAACTCTTGTCCAATATCAACGGTATAAAAAGATATATGGCCCCGCATCTCTAGGTTTAAATTTTTCCCTCTCTTTTTTGTCAAAATCATCAGTTACATCTATAAGAGATTTAACAAATCCAATAGCGGGACTATCAGGTTGGAGATAGAACTCTAAATTACTTAAATCAGAAAACCTGGGATCTGCAAAAATGGAATTTTTATCTCTGCCTGTAGTATTCTGCCATTCTTCAAGACTATTAAACACTTCTTTCCCCCATCCATTACATAGCAATAATTTTCTCCCATCATCAGGGGTACGCCAGAAAATATTATAATCAGAGAAATTATTATAAGCCAGTTCAGAATTCATCTCAATATTCATTTCTGCTCTATTATTAGGTTTACCATTGTTCACCATAATATTTCCAATCACATAATTATTTTTCACTTCGAATTTACCATCTGGGCCAAAGCCTCCCTGTCTTCCGGCATTCATAATTGTAATGCCTTCCCAACCATTATTATAGACAAGATTATGGAATATACCGCAATCGCTGGATGCAGATATATATATTCCACGAATACCATTATTATAACAAATATTATTCTTTATTAATCCTCTATCCGAAATTTCATAAAATATTCCACAGCCTGTATTATTGTAAGATGTACATTTTTCAATAGTTATATTCGAACAATATCCATCAAACCATATACCATCCCCTGTATTATCATGGGCAATATGACTGCTCATTAAAATATCACGAGGCCATGTTACCAATTTTATACCACCAGCATGCCAGGATGTATTAAATTTTCGATAATTATTATATGAAGTCTCATTATCAATTAGACGATGGCCGCTGCCAGAAATACCCATTCCTGAATTACCACAATAATTAAATATATTTTTATAAAATACATTCTTAGAACC
>JBEHWP010000598.1:0-4427 GCA_040217665.1 Vulcanimicrobiota bacterium | reverse complement strand
ACAGCCTCTGGAAGCCACGATGGTATTTGGCACAAGATACTTATCTTTATTCATTAAATCCCTTCTTGCCAGAGGTACTTCAGAGAGATCTGTAAGTTTATCTCCATAATAAATTTTCTGTAATTTATTTGTTTCAAAATCAGAGAGCATCTGAAGAAATACTGACTCACCGGGGCCGATACATATACTGTCTGAATGTAACAATGCTTCTTCTGCCATGGTAGACGGATGGATACCTCCCATAAATACTTTGGATCCTCTTTCTCTGTAAAAAGAGCTTATCTCATAAGCTCTTTTTGCAGATGATATGTAAACAGTCATTACAACAAGCTCTACCGGTTCATCTATAAAAATATCTTCTACATGTTCATCTCTTACTATGAGATTATATTTATCGGGAGAAACAAGACCTGCAAGGGTAAGAAGACTTAATGGAGGGAACAGGGAATATTTTATCTGGCGAAATTTTGCAGAAAGCACTTCCTGAAGTGCGGGGAGAATAAAAAGAATGGTTTTCATACATATATCTCCTTTATTCATATTAATCGTAACCCGTGACGGGTGACGCGTGACGGAATTACCGATAGACAGTGTAAATTCCTTGATTATAAATATTATACGAATAATTATGAATAAAGGTTCAAAATTTCATATGAGAATCGTAAAGCTTGATGCGTAAAGCGTAATACGTAGTTTCACGGCTCACCATTCACTACTCACTTATTCAGATAAAATCTCTATCATCTTTTTTGCCATGCTGTTATTTTGTTCCATGTCCAGAACCTTCTTAAAGCTCTGAATAGCTCTATCCTTATCGCCTCTGGCATTATAAACAAAAGCCAGACCCATATGGGGAGTAACCGTATGTGCTTCAAATTCCATAGCTCTGGTAAACGAAGAAAAAGCTTTCTCTATTAATTCTTTTTTATCTGCTTCTGAAAGATCTGAGTGAGTATCCAGAATATCCAGATAAACAAATCCGACATGGCCGTGAATATCGGGAAATTCTTTTTCTCCCCCGCAGGAAAGACTTTCTTCAAATTCTTTTGCCGCCATAATCAGGTTATATCTGCATCTGTAGGCAGTAGCTGCATAAAAATGTACTCTGCAATCATGAGGAAATGTTTTTATTCCTTCTTCAAACAGAGATAACAGGCGTTCTTCTTTATCCTGTCTTATATATTCTTTACCGAGATTTATAAGAGCTTCAAGTTTTTCTTTATCATCTGATGCTTTAAGAAGATCATATTTAAATTTTAATTCTGTGAATTCAGGAAAATATTTTATGATTCTATACATATCATGAGGCGGTGCCTTGACGGTTTTACCATAAAAAATACATGCTCTGGGGACAGGATTGGTTCCCTTAAAACGAAATAATCCGAAAAGTCTGCAGTACATAGGTCTGGCAGTATAAATAGTACAACCTTTAACATGACTGAAATAAGGGCACCTGTCTTTATCCCTGTGAATCATAAAATTTTTAAATGTTTTTATATCAGCATAATCGTCATGTGTTCTTAAAAAATCTTCAATAAAATCACATTCAAGCTGTGACAGCGGAGGGAATTTCATAACAGAAGTACAGCAAAGTTTACAATCTCCGCAGCTGTTCTCGGAAGGAATAAAATATTCTTTATCAAAACCATCATATATGTCTTTCAGAGTATCAAAAATTTCTTTCATCAATTTAATAACCTTTCTTTAGTTCGTGACGCGTGACGCGTAACGCGTGACGCGAGGATTGTTGTCCCTTTTCATAATATTGATTTTAAAGCTTCTGCCGTCTATTCCCTGTTTATATCTTTTCTATAACATATAGATATTACCTTTTCTTTATAAAAAAACACCTCAAATAATACAACTAAAAAACAAAGGATTCCGCTACTTCTGTAAGAATATTCTCATAAATACGTTTAACTCCTTCCCTGCTATAACTGAAAAAGTGTATAGTGTATTTCATAATTTATTAGAATTTAAAGTATCGTGACGCGTAACCCTTGACGGGTTTATATCTCTGCACATCACCCATTACGCTTCACGCATTACGATACCTGTAAGCAGCAAACAGAGGAAGGGGGTAAAAGTTCCGGATTTCCTCGCGTCACGCGTCACGCGTCACGCGTTACGATTTTAATTCAGAGGGAGACACATTATTTTATGAACGGGAAAGATACTTCGAAAAAGAAAAAAACAAATATAACAGTACGTGAAATGGATATTGATGATGTAGCACATGTTTTTCATCTCGGTGAAGATTTATTTACAGCTCAGAAGGTTCCAAATCTTTACCGCACATGGGATGAATATGAAGTGCTGGCGATTTTTCAGGGAGACAGCGAATTCTGTCTTGTAGCAGAAACAGAGGAAGGAGAAATAGTCGGCTTTACCCTTGGTACAACTATAAGTAAAAGTCATTCTGCCTGGAAATACGGACATCTGCTGTGGCTGGGAATATCCAGGGACTATCAGAAACAGGGAGTGGCAGAAAAACTCTTCAACCATTTTCTGAATCTTATGATAGAAAGCGGTGTCAGAATGCTTCTTGTAGATACAGAAGCAGATAATCGTAAAGCTATTAACTTCTTTGAAAAAATGGGATTTAAAAACCCGCAGGAACATGTTTACCTGACTCTCAATCTTGATCATCAGAGAAAAATTTTAAAGGAAAAGGAACAGATTGAAAATCAACAGGATAATGTTAAAGGGAAAGGAACATATTAAAGAAAAAGAAGATAGGGAAAATAAAAAAAAGGAGAGTGTAAGATGTTTTGTGTAAATTTACTATACAATAAGGAGTTTATATGAGAATCGTGACCCGTAACGCGTGATGCGTAACAGGAGGAACAGATCCTGATACTTCGTTGTGACTGAAACGGTCATGGTTTTTAACAGAAGTTTACACAAAATTTATGACATAGTCGAAAAAAAATGACATTAAAAAATATTACACCGAAAAGATTAAAGAGATTATTGAGAAAAATGATAGATATATACAGTCCTTCCGGGAAGGAAGAAGAACTGGCAGATTTCCTGTACGGGTATCTGAAACGGCAGGAATTGAATGTTATCTATCAGGATGTAGATGAAGACAGATATAATCTACTCATATTGCCGGATGATATGGATATAGAAATGGCTCTTATAGGTCATATAGATACCGTATGGGCCTATGATCTGGAACATTACTGTTATGAAGAAGAAGATGACATAATTACAGGTCTCGGTACTGCTGACATGAAAGGAAACTGTGCCGCAATGATAGAAGCTTACCTTTCATTACAGGAGAAACATCAAAGTCATGTACCTGTATTACTTGCCCTTTTAGTAGGAGAAGAAGAAGACGGAGACGGTGCAAGACAGCTGGTAAAAGATTTTCATTTCCCATGGGCAATAATCGGCGAACCTACCGACCTGGAACCATGTATGAAACATTTCGGCTATCTGGAAGTACAGGTCTGCACAGAAGGGAAACAGGTTCATGCATCTCTGGCAGACAGGGGGCAGAACGCAATTAAAAATATGCTGGGACTCCTTCTCAATATATCGAGCTACATGGAGAACAAACGTTCTGACATAGTTTATAATATAAGGGAACTGGAAAGTTCCAGGTCAGGTTTTGTAGTTCCCGACAGATGTGAGGCATGGCTCGATCTTCACCTTCCTCCCGTATCTCCTGTTGAGGAAATTACTGTAGAACTGGAAGATATCCTCATAAAAGCAAAAGAAGAAAATCCGGAACTGGATGGTACAATAAGATTTACTACCATTCACAGAGGCTACGAAATACCTGAAAAAGGACATATAGTAAAAACTCTAAAAGATATTTATAAAGATATGAAGCTGGACTGGAATCCTCAGGTCTTCAGAAGTCATTCCGATGCCAATATACTATGGACTGCCGGTATAAAACCTGTAATACTGGGAGCAGGAAAACTGGAAGAAGCCCACAGACCTGATGAATCTATTTCTTTTAAACAGGTCTGTATGGCCTCTGAGATATATTTTAATATATTGAATTCATACTTAAAGCGTGATGCGTAATGCGTAAAGCGTAATGCGTAATGGGTTATATGCGCATCACGCATCACGCTTTACACATCACGAATTAATTATTTATCACTTATATGATATGCCTTGCCTTCAAATATAACAATCACATTATTGCCTATAGAAATATATTTACCCAGTTTCGGACAGGTTTTAAGAAGTTCAAAATATTTATCACTCAAGAATTTCACTTCTATCTTATCTTTGCCATCTTTATAAAGACTGTCTGTCCATATGCCGGATTTAAGATAAAAAGTCTTATCTTCCACTGTTTTTATTGATTCGGCAACATCTTTCGTAAGTCCGCCTTCCCGATAGGCTTCTGAAGCCGGCGCAGGTTGAACTGTATCTGCCTTCTCATATTCCTTCAAAACCTT
>JBEHWP010000597.1:0-4446 GCA_040217665.1 Vulcanimicrobiota bacterium | reverse complement strand
ATGAAAATCTACAATTCTATTCTGTAAAAGTAAAATCCTTCTAATTTTAAAAAAGTTTAGTAAAAAAAAAAAATATTTATCTAATATAAAATTTAAGATACTCTTTTCATATTTTTTAAAATGTCTCAATAATTATCCATTAGTGGTATATAACAGGAGAGATAGTGAAGAAAATGTCTAAAATAAAGGAGATTATTGTTACTGGTCTGGAAGGTAAATTAAAGAGATTTGAGACAATAATTAAATATTCCCTTTCAGGTAAAACTAAATTCGAATATATTAAAATAGACAGAGCCTTAATTGAAAGGAATTTACCTGCAAGCTCCAGGTGCAGATATCTTTCCCCCGAAATACCCTCTATTGTAAAAATTATCTTGCTGCCACATCAAAAGCCTGTAATGAAGATTTTTTATCTATCATGAAGGAACTGGGGATAGATTACAAGAAAGATATCCATACATCTCATATTTCAGAACTTGAAAAGGGAATTCATTTATTTAAAATATAGAACAGAAGAATTCTCCGGCTCTGCAACGGTTCTGGAATGTTATATAAAAACACCGTGGATTCCATAAGAAAAGCCATAAAATATTTATTAAGGAGGAACGGGTAATGACAAAATATGTAATCATAGGAAACGGAGCGGCAGGAGCTTCTGCTGCGGCAAAAATAAGAAAACTCGATAAAGAAGGGACTGTCGATGTCTTTACAAAAGAAAATGTTCCCTACTACTACCGCCCGAAATTAATAGACTATCTTGCAAAAGAAGTGCCTTTTGAGAAATGTATTCTTTCAGGGGAAAAATGGTTCGCCGAAAACAGGGTAAATCTTCATATGAATACGGAAATAGTTTCTATAAACTCTGAAAAAAATGAAGTTTTTACAAAAGAGGGGAACATTTTTACTTATGACAGATTACTTCTTGCAGTGGGAGCGAACTGTTTTGTTCCTCCCATACCGGGAGCAGATTCAAAGAAAGTTTTTACGGTAAAAGACAAACATGATACGGACAGGATAATGGAACTGGCTGCATCATCCACTTCAGCCATACTCATAGGAGGAGGGCTCCTGGGACTTGAAACAGGTAACAGTTTGAGGAAACTGGGACTTAAAGTAAAGGTAGTGGAATTTTTCCCCAGACTTCTTCCAAGACAGCTGGATATAGAAGGGGCAGCTATGCTGGAAAAACAACTTGTTTCTATGGGATTTGAATTTTATCTCGGCAAAACATCGGAAAATATCGAAAGTTCTGGCGACATGATGAAACTTACTCTGAAATCGGGAGAAATTCTGGAAGGAGATTTTATCATTATATCTGCAGGAATAAGGCCTGATCTGAAACTTGCTGCAGGTATTAAAGTGAATAAAGGCATTGTCGTAGATAATTATATGAAAACCAGTGTGGAAAATATCTATGGTGCAGGAGATGCAATAGAGCATGACGGAAGGCTTTACGGTATATGGCCGCCGGCAAAAGAACAGGGAGAAATTGCAGGGGAAAACATGGTAAAACCTGGCAGCAAAGAATATAAAGGTACCTTATTCTCTCATAAATTAAAGGTAGTGGGCATAGATCTGGTTTCCATGGGAGATATAGATACAGACGGCAAGCTTCAGTCTGAAGTTTATAAAGATGAAAAAACCTTTGTCTATAAAAAAGCAGTATTTGCTGACGGTAACCTTGCAGGTTGTATCATGCTCGGTAATATTGACGGAGAAAAACAGATTGCTAAAGCCATAAGTAATGGCAGTTCATTTGAAGAAGTTAAGAATTTTTTTGCCTAAACACCATATTCCCCCTGGCCTGTCAGGGGGAATATGGAGCCTGCAGGGAGGAATAAATATATGTCAAATACCACAAAAATCATACTTGTAGTAGTTATAGTCTTTGTAATCACAGTGGGATGTGCCGGCATTGCATTAATTGGCGGAGGAGCGGCATATTATTATTATATGCCGGAACAATGGCTCATCAGTGGAGACAAATTATATGAGCAGGGTAAGTACGATGAAGCAATCAACTATTATGATAAGGTTCTGAGTATTCAAAGCAAATCCGATAAAGCACTGGGTAAAAAGGGATTGTCTTTATACTATCTTGAAAAAAATGATGATGCTCTGAAGTGTTATGACAGAGCTCTTGAAATCAATCCTGAACATTCAGACAGCTGGTATGGTAAAGGCCTGCTCCTGAACGATAAAGAAAAATATAAGGACGCTATTAAATGCTATGATAAAGCCCTTGATTTCAATCCGTCTCATAAAGAGGCATTGAACAGAAAAGGACTTGCTTTATATTATCAAAAAAAATATACGGAAGCTCTCAAATGTTACGAGAAAGTTCTGGAGATTGATCCGAAATATGCCGATGCATGGAATAATAAAGGTCTTGTTCTGAGCGAACAGAAAAAATATAAACAGGCTATTGAATGTTACGATAAAGCAGTGGAACTGGAGCCTGACCATTATATTGCATGGAATAACAGAGCCTATACCCTGTATGACATGAAAAAATATGAAGAATCCCTTAAATCATGTGAGAAAGCAACAGACATTAATCCGAAATATTCCAGTGCATGGTATAATAAAGGTTATGCGTTACATGCCCTGAAAAAATATAATGAAGCCATTGATGCATACGATATAACATTGAAACTGGATAGCAAAAATGAAAATGCCTGGAACAGCAAAGGATTATGTTTATATGCCCTGAAAAAATATGATGATGCTCTGGAATGCTATGATAATGCTCTGAATATAGATAATAATTTATATATTGTATGGGATAACAGGGGACTCTGTCTCAGTGCTCAAAAAAAGTACAAAGAGGCTATCAAATCTTACAATAAAGCCATTGCTATTAACCCTGAATACAGCGAAGCATTCTACGATAAAGGATGGGCATTATATCGCCTGAAACAATATAATGATGCCCTGAAATGTTTCAGTAAAACTCTTTCAATAAAAAGAGATGATTACCTGGCCTGGTATAGTAAAGGATATGTTCTCTACGACTTAAAAAAATATACAGAATCTGTGAAATGTTATGATAAAGCAATAAAAATTTCACCTGATTATTTTGATGCATGGGCAGAAAAAGGAGCTTCCTTACACAGACTGAAAAAATATAAAGAAGCTATTAAATGTTTCGATAAAGCCATAAAAATAAATTCACAGTCTGCATATGTATGGTATTATAAAGGTATGTCTTTATATGCTATAAAGAATTACAGTGAAGCAGCCATATGTGCGAAGAAGGCACTCGCTCTGGAACCTGATTATGAATATGCAAAAGAATTAAAAAAAGCATGTAGCGGCAAATAGTGGTATGAAACTGATAGAACTCACTCAGTTTTTACTCAGAGGTGTTTCTCCTGCCATTATGATAGCCTTCATAATGAGTCATCTCATGTTTGAAGGAGATATATTTACCCGCAGGACTGACTGGAAAGATAAAATTCATCTCATCCTTGTCTTTGGATTGATCTCCAGTGTAGGTTCTTTTTTTGCCATCTATGAAAAGCAAATTTATCTTGACACATCTGTTCTTGTTGTTATTGTAGCCGGTCTTAAAGGGGGCATCATTGTAGGACTCGGCTCCGGTGTAATAGGAGCGATTTTCAGGCTCGTAACCTTTCCGCCATCGGAAAAATTTATTATAGTAACAGTCATAGCAGGCCTGATAGGCGGAATAGCAGGCCTGTTCTCCGGCAGAAAAGACAGGCGAGAAATATCTATGGTACAGGGTTTTCTCGTAGGAGCTTTTACAGGGGTTATGCAGACATTTATTGTTCCATGGGCAAATCCTGAAATATTTGTGAGAAAAAGATTTCTGTTGTTAATTACAGTGCCTTTTCTTTTAGTTAACGGTGCTGCCGTATGTATGTATCTGTTTATTATGAAAACCCTTCAGGAAAAAAAAGAAAAACAAAAAATAGAAGAACTGAATGCAAAAGCCCAGTTAAAACTACTCCAGTCTCAGATTAAACCACATTTTTTATTCAATGCCCTCAATACAATAGCATCTTTCAGCAGAAAAAATCCGGAAAAAACGAGAGAACTCATACAGAATCTTTCAGAATTTCTGAGGGTTACCCTTAAAACTGCACAGACAAATATTTCTATCGAAGAAGAACTGGAAAACCTGGAATTTTATCTGGAAATAGAAAAAGCCCGTTTCGGAGATAAGCTTGAATTTATTCAGGAAATCGACAGGAACTGTTTAAAATTTAAAATACCTTTTATGTCCATTCAACCTGTTATTGAAAATTCTATTAAACATGGTTTTCATGAAGACGGAAGGACACTTGTTATAAAGCTAACGATTACATCAAAAGAAAAAAACTTAGTTATAAAAATAGAAGATAATGGCAGAGGCATAAATCCTGAACGATTAAAAGAAATATTAAATATTGATAAAGAATCTGAATCTATAGGACTTCAGAA
>JBEHWP010000596.1:0-4475 GCA_040217665.1 Vulcanimicrobiota bacterium | reverse complement strand
AGAACCTGATACTGTTTCTTCTGCCACTACTGTTCCTTTTTTTACGTCAAAGAGCTGACTTGTTATATTTACTTTGTTTCCGTCTTCTTTCAGACTGCCTGTAATAATATAGTCAGCACCTATAGTATGACCGAGAGACTGTCCTGCAGGAGCTTCAAACTTCTGTTCTATACCCATTTCCTGAAGAACAGACCTCTGGCTTTCCCTGTCCACTACATTTACATTCTGCAGTTTATTCAGTTTATTTACAAGCGTTTCGGCAAAACCTGTACCTATAGGAGCGTTATTCCCTGTTTTCCCTTCTGAATAAAAACTCAGAACAGCCAGAGTTACCTTCTGGGAAGCTATAGCGGAAGATAAGAAAGTAATAAGCAGTAAAATTGTAATAAGAAATATTTTACTTTTCATAAAACGGCCTCCTTCTCTTTTATTTTTTTATATGAATATACTAAAGGGCTTATCCCTTTACTATGTCATCTCAAAGTTTTTTTTGCATCGTTTTTTGCCTTTATAGCAGGAACAAAATGTCTGTCTATTAGTAATGCCCTGTTGTAACATTTAATTGCTTCCCTGTATTTCTCCATACTATATAAAGCATTTCCCTGATTAAACCAGGCATGTTTGTTTCCAGGTTCAATCTCCAGAACTTTTTTATAATATGCTATTGACTCCTCATACTGTTTCAGTGCATATAAAGCATTACCTGTGTTCATTAATGTAAGAGTTTTTTGAGGCTCAATTTCTAAAGCTTTCTTGTAACATTCAAGTGCTTCTCCATATTTTCCGTTATTGTATAATAGAAAACCCTTCCCATTCCATACATCGGCATATGTTGGATTAATCTTTAGAGCTCCATCATAATATTTTATTGCTTCTTCATATTTCCCGTTATAATGTAAAGCAAGACCTTTACCATAAAGAGCTTTTGCATGCTTTTTATCGATTTTTAAAGCTCTGTCAAAACAGTCAATACTTTCTTTTATATGTTTTTGTTTAAGTAAAGCCATACCTTTACCTGTTAATAAATCAATATCGTCAGGATCAATTTTTAAACCTTCTGTAAAATATTTAAGTGCTTCATCATATTTTCCTCTATTATATGCGATAATTGCTTTAACATATGAACTGTCTTCTATATCTATATTGAATTTTTCCATGTAATACTTGAGAGCTTCTCTGTAATTTTTATTTTCTAATACTTTATCATGGGCAATTTTTTTTACACCTTCTTTTTTTGCCTTCACTGCATCCTTATAGGAAGGATCTATTTTTAAAGCTTTATCATAACAGGAAAAACCTTCTTTATAATTTTCCTGTTCCATGAATTCATCACCCTGTTTTTTCAGGGCTTCTTTTTTTCCTTTCAGACAATCTTCATACGAATTTTCTATGTTCAGAGCTTCATCGTAACAGGCAATAGCTTCTTTATAATTTTTATTTTTTACAAATTCATCTCCATATTTCTTCAGCGCTTCTTTTTTTAGATTTAAAGTATCTCTGTTATTTTTATCAATATCTAAAGAATCATTATAGCAACGTATGGCATCTTTATAATTTCCACTGTTAAAATATTTGCTTCCCAGTTGTATCAGTGCTTCTTTTTTTTTATACAGAGCCTGTGGCCAGTCAGGGACTGCAGTCAGAGCTTTATCAAAATTATTAATGGCATTTTCATATTCGTTTTTGCTCAGAAATTGTTTACCTGTTTCATAATATTTTGCTCCGGGATTTCTCTGTAACCAGAGGATTATTCCCATTACTGTAATGACAAGAAGAAAAATTAACGTAAATTTATGTCTGAATTCACGTGGTTTCTTTACAGGTTTTTCTGATTTTTCAGTTATGGCCGGTACATCAGCAGTTTTCTTTTTACCATTGATTTTTTCTTTTTTCTCATAGACGAGTTTCTGAAGAATTTCCTTCATTTCTCCTGCACTGTTATAACGATTGGTCGCTTCCATTTCGAGGGATTTCATTACAATTTTTTCTGTTTCTTCCGAAACGGAAGGATTAAGGGTTCTTACCGGTTCAAAACTGAAGGGTGCTTCCGGTTTGTGCCCTGTCAGGAGACAGTGCATAGTTGCGCCCAGCGAGTAAAGATCTGTTCTCAGTTCAGGTTTACCCTGAAATAATTCCATAGGTGCATAGGCGTAGGTTCCTGCAGTGGTTTTAGTGGAATCGCTGTCAGGGTTTATAGTTCTTGCAAGACCGAAATCTATAAGAACCAGTCTGTTATCGGAATCTTTAAGCATAATATTTGCAGGTTTCAAATCCCTGTATATTATCGGAGGTGACTGGCTGTGCAGATATTCCAGTATGTCGAGTATTTGAATTGCCCAGTCGATTACGGTATCTTCTGGAATGGCTTCACCATTATAGCTTTCCAGAATGGATTTCAGATCCTTACCTTCTATATAATCCATTACAAGGTAATAGCGGCCATTTTCTATAAAATAGTCTTTCACCCTGGGAAGTCCTCCATGTTTCAGGTTATGGAGGATATTTGCTTCTATTTTAAATCTCTCTATGTAATACTTCTGCTGATCTTTATCATAGGTAAGACTCAGCATCTCTTTAACAGCACAGGGAGTTTTTTCAAATCTGTTATCCAGTGCCTGATAGACGGAACCCATACCGCCCCGTTTCAGAAGTTTTATAATTTCATATCTTTTGTCCAGGAGTGAACCTGTTTTGAGATTGTCTGTAGTAAGACTTATTTCTCCGCTGCATATATGGCACAGATCTCCTGTAGCATTATGTTCCTGTCCGCATCTTATACAGTTTGACACTTTATCACCTTAATCGTGACGCGTAACGCGTGACGCGTCACGCGATAATTTTTCTTTAAATAATTATAAATCCTGTTCAGGGTAAATGCAATAGAGTAATTTTTCCCCAATCCACCGCTTTTTTTGATGGTGGATTATGGTTCAGGTGGAATCCGGGGAGATATGTTATTTACAGGGAGTCAATTTTTGATGAAAATCTACGGAGAAAAAGTGGTATTAATCTCAGCCCTCAATTTTTAATGGTCTCCTATTATTTTTGACGAGTATCCTGGCAAATGGAATTATACGGTTGTGCCCCTGGATGCTTAATTGAGATAGTTAATTAATTTTTATTCCAAAGTTAAATTTTTAATATTAAATGCCGATATTAAATTTATTAATCAGCAATTATTGAGAGGAAATTTTTATAAAAGGTGGTGTAGCCATAGAAACAGCATGTTTCCCATGATTTTAACGGATGGGGAACTTATAGTACGTCGTAATAAATTTATTTTTAAATCAGGAGGTTAATCTTGTGAACAATTATAGACAGATATTTGTTTTATTTGTAAGTGTTTTATTAACTTTATTGTTCTTTCCGGGATGCGGAGATGATAATCCTGTTACAGATCCCAATAATATATCTTTAACACCCGGTACTATAGTAGAAGTGAATTTTATTGAAGAAGTTACTCCGGAACAGCTCAAAACATATCTTGAGCCCCATGTAGCACAGCTGCCGCCATCAGCAACCCCAAATGATATTACCGCATACCTTGAAAGCTGGTATGAAGAAGATGAGAATTTTATTCCTTATAAAGTGAAATATTATTCAGTTAAATCTTATGTGACTCAGGATATTAACTCTAACAAAATTAACGTGTCGGGACTTATGATTATGCCTTCCTCCTGGGTTGGCATGCCATTAACTGTTCCTTTATTAGGAATTCAGCATGTTACGACGCTGGAACGAGACGATGTTGCTTCTATGAATTACAGGGCTCCGGAAGCAATAGTCGGGGGGCTTATAGCCAGCAAAGGGTATGCTGTTGTTATAGCAGATTATCCCGGAATGGGTTATGATAAAGAACATTTTCAGCCTTTCTGCCATGGAAAATCACTGGCATACTCTTCTGTGGATATGCTGAGAGCAGGACGTAATTTTATGGTTGCCGGCGGTAATTTGACATGGAACGGACAGGTTTTTCTTCTGGGGTATTCTGAGGGGGGGTATGTAACTATGGCTACGGCAAGAGAAATTCAGGAGAAAACCTATGGCGGAGAGTTTACTGTTACAGCCTGTGCTCCTCTTGATGGTCCTTATGATTTATCCGGGGCTATGAATGAAGTTATGCTCAGCGACCAGCCTGCTTACGCTCCCTACTTCCTGCCTCTGTTTATGCTTGGTTACAGAACGGTTTATGCAGATGTTTTTGACCCGAATAAAACTATGAAGCCCCCTTATAATAGTAATCTTCCGCTTCTTGTAGACGGTTACCACTCTACATCTGAAGTAAATGCTGCTATGCCGCCGGTTGCAAAAGAGATACTGACCGATGATGTGATTGCTCAACTCCAGAATCCTTCCAGTTCCATATATAAAATTCTTGAAGAAAATAACTCTTATAACTGGACTCCGCAGATGCCCCTGAGACTTTATCATGCAAAGGGTGATAATGCCATCCCATATAAAAATGCTGAAGTGGC
>JBEHWP010000595.1:0-4477 GCA_040217665.1 Vulcanimicrobiota bacterium | reverse complement strand
CCAGGCTATTTCATTATCAATGTAAATATCGAGAGCCATGTCATAAGCTTCAATAGCTTCTTTATACCTGCCTTCACTGGCCAATATGCCTCCTTTTGCACACCAGCTCCAGCTGTTTTTCTGTTTTATTGCAGTTATTTTATGCTCACATGTTATGCCTTTTATCTCATAAATCCTTATATCATCACGGCTTTTTTCTTCTGTTTCTTTCAGCGAATCCAGTGCAACCAGCATATCTTTTGCAGAGTTAAATCTGTCCTGCGGTTTTTCCTTCAGTGCTTTCATTACTATTTCTTCCAGTTCAGGATATATGTCAGGTCTTATTTCTCTCAGGGGCTCAAATTTAAATGGTACAGGAGGGAGGCCTGTAAGCAGGTGATGCATTGTCGCTCCCAGTGCATATATGTCTGATCTTGTTTCCACTTTACCTCTGTACTGTTCTACAGGACTATATCCTTCTGTACCTATTATAGTTTTTTCTGTTGTACTTTCTTTATCTACTACCCTGGCAATACCGAAATCTATTAATATGGCTCTTCCGTCTCTGTGTATCATAATATTGGAAGGTTTTATATCACGATATATTACAGGGGGATTCTGTGTGTGGAGGTAATCCAGTATTTTTAAGATGTCTTTGCTCCATTTAATTACCTTTTCAGCAGGTAATCCTGTTTCTTCTTTATCTACTATGGTTTTCAGATTGTCTCCTTCAATAAAATCCATAACAATATAATATCTGTTATTACTGATAAAATAATCTGAGACCTTCGGGAGATTCGGGTGATCCAGTTTTGCAAGAATAGCTGCTTCTCTTTTAAACCATTTTTTTGCCTCTTCCTGCTCTTCCTTTCTTCCGTAAAAAGGAAGCAGTTCTTTCACCGCACAGATACTGTCCAGTCTCATGTCTGAAGCTCTGTACAGAGCACCCATACCGCCTGATTTTATCAACCCTATAATTTTATATCTGTTTTCAAGGATTGTTTCTTCCCTGAGCGGACCTCTGTCAAATGGATCGTTAAGGACTCTACATAATGTGTTTATATGCTGTATAAAAGGCAATGAATTCCACAGATCCTTTACAACTGACAGACCTTCCGGAAATATGCCTTTTATTACTTTTACCATGCAATGCTCCTCTTCTGCCGGTATATTATCATTTTTATTCTCAGAACATTCGTAATCTTTCAGGGCAGTATTCATATGAAGTGCAGAGGCCATGCCAAAATCTACGAGAATTGACCTTCCGTCTTTATGAATGATAAAATTCTCAGGTGTTACAGGCCTCTGAACTATATGTGAATTTTCTTTATAAAGATAATCCATTAAATCCAGAACCTGATTTACAAGCTCTGTAACTTTCTCTTTCGAAAGAGGTTCTGTTCTGTCTCTTTTTATGATTGAATTTAAATCCTCACCTTCTATAAAGGACATTACCAGGTAATATCTGTTGTTAAATATGAAATGATCAAAAATCTTCGGCATATTCGGATGTGATAGGCCTGCAAGGAAATGAGCTTCCCTCCTGAACCATTCTTCTGTTTTCTGTCGATCTTTTAAAGGTTCAGGAGGAATTATCTCTTTCAAGGCAAGGATATTGTCAAATTTTGTATCTAAAATTTTATAAGTATTTTTTATTTTACCTGTTTTTATCGGGGTTATGATTTTATATCGATTTTCTAATATAGTTCCTTCTTTAAGGGCTATAGTATACTGAGGCGTATGTAATGTACCTTTACTTCTGCTGCACAGACCTGATGTCTCTGCATATTCTTTTCTGCAGTTATCACATGTTTCTGTCATAAAAAAATTCCTCCCCCTATAAAATTCATTTTTCATAATAAAAATCCTTCCTCCGTTATTTATTCTCCACTCTGAAAACCTGCCATTGTAAAGAATGTGAAAATAAATATTACGTTTCAGATAGGCTCATATCAAAAAAAATAATCTTTTGATAAATAATATTTCAGGGAAAGGACTTAAAGATGAAAAATAGAATTAATCAGAAGAGGTTTATGTAAAGATACAGTCGAAGATTTCAGAAGAGGCCCGGGGAGGTAATTTCTGAATGTGTTTTGAAGTATTTCTGATAATTATTCTTTTTCTCATTTTTTCTGTACCTCTCTATTTTTCCCTTTCCATTCTTTATGTGCTGTTCTTCTGCAGTGATTCTCCTGTGACGAAAAAAATGAAAGTGGCGTGGAACCTGTACTGGGCAGCTGAATTTAAAGAAGCATTTAAAACCTTCTGTGATGCGTTAAAACTTAATTTCCATGGTATTTCAGCTTTTTTCTGTACTATTATTTCTTCAGTTAAAGATTTCTTTTTAACAACAGGAAATTTTATCTCTTCAGGTTTTAGAGGGGTTTCAAATAATTTAAATACTCAATCCCTTTTTCAGGGCTTGACGAGATTAGATCCAAATCAAAAATATAAAGAAGCTATCAAATTCTATGATAACATTCTGGAAATGAATCCTATGTCCAGCGAGGTGTGGTGCAAGAAAGCAGATCTTTTGTTTAAAATGGGCAAATATAAAGATGCCCTTGTGTGTTATGAGAAAGCATTGAAATATACGTCTAAAATTGAACAGGCCTGGTGCGGTAAAGGATTGGTTTTAAATGAGTTCGGCAAATATGCGGAATCTATTGAATATTTTGACAGAGCTTTAAAATTAAATCCTAAAAGTGTTCCTGCCTGGAATGGTAAAGGGACGGCGTTGAATGAACTGGGAAGAAATGATGAAGGACTCATGTGCATGATTAAAGCCAGAGAATGTGCTCCGCTCCAGGCAACTTTTACAACACCTGAAGTAAGGAGATGTCCTACCAATACACTGCCTCCGAGTCCTCTCAGACGAAAAACAGATCAGATGTTTGAAAAGGCCAGTAATTTAGTGAACAGGCCTGAAGAAGAACTGAAAGTTCCTCTGCAGGAAAAAATTCCTGTAAAAGAAGTGCCTGTAAAGAAAGAAATACCTCCTGTAAAAGAAGGACCTGTAAAAGAAGTGCCTGTAAAAAAAGAAGTGGAACAGAAACCGTCAGGGCCTGCACCGTCTTTATTCAAGGTTACAGGCATAGCAGAAGTAAAACAGGCAATGGAAAAAGGGGCAAATGTAAATGAGAAAGATAATGACGGGAGAACTCCTTTACATAAAGCTGCTATGGAAAAAAATATCGAAATGGTGAAACTGCTCATCTCAAATGGTGCAGATGTAAGACCTGCTGATAAAGAGGGTAAAACGTTTGTACACTTTATAACTACAATGGAAGAAGCAAAACTGGCTGTAGAAAAAGGAGCCAATTTAAATGCCAGGGATAAGGACGGAAGAACTTCTCTCCATAGAGCTCTTGCCATATCAAACAGGGAAATGGCGGAATTTTTTATTTCAAAGGGAGCAGATATTAATATAAAAGATAAGGAAGGTAAAGCAATTATTCATTATTTAGGTAATATTTCAGGTGCTAAATGGGCTGTAAGCCAGGGAGCAGACGTGAACCTGAGAGACAGAGACGGGAAAACAGCTCTCCATAAAGCTTTATTCACGGGAAACAAAGATGTGGCAGACCTGCTTCTAAACAGTGGAGCAGATGTTAATATAAGGGATGTAAACGGAAGAAGTTTATTATATGAATCTATTGATTTAAAAAGTAAAGAAGTGGTAAGGTATCTTATAAGTAAGGGAGCAGATGTTAATCTCAAGGATAAGGAACTTTCTACGGCACTTCATAAAGCAGTATCACTCGGTAAAAAAGATATTGCAGAAGTACTGATTTCAGCAGGAGCAGATATAAATGCAAAAGACAGGCAGGGCCATACGCCTCTGGATAAAGTGACTTCGAAAGATATGAAACCTGTAGCAGAGCTACTTGTAGCAAAGGGAGCAGTTGTGTCACCTGAAACAAAGAATAAACTTCTTGCAATGGATATAAAATGTTAGTGAGTTGTGAAGAGTGAAAAGTGATGAGTGAAAAGCAGGGGCTACCCCTGTGGGTGGCCGATACCGGTGAAAACACGCACTATGCATCATTTATCACGAAACACGCGTCACGTGTCACGAATCAACCATCACGAATCACCCGTTACGCGTCACGTATTACAATAAAAAGGAATTATATATACATGAGTAACATTACAATTTTTAATCTTGCTTTCAGGTATTTTCCGGGAGATAAATTGAAAGTTCCTGTTCACATTCCCTATGGCTGCCTGTGTATAATATCTGCCCTGGAACAGGCAGGTCACAGAGTGGAATTCAGAGATTACCAGTTGAACTCTTATAGTAACCCTGCAGATATCAAATGTATGGCAGACTTTCTTAAAAATCCCGGCAATATTATTGGTATATCCTGTTTTTCAAAAGAATTACCATATTCAGTCCTTTTGAGCAGGGAATTGAAAAAATTATACCCTTCTGTGAAAATAATACTTGGCGGGTGCGGCCCTACGGGAGTAGCTGAAAAACTGATAGAATATTTTG
>JBEHWP010000594.1:0-4481 GCA_040217665.1 Vulcanimicrobiota bacterium | reverse complement strand
TCTGTTATTACAATTCTTTTAATTACAAATCTCTTATTTTTTGGACTCTATATGTACAGTTCTATTGTACCTACCACAAAAACTATATGTACAGAAAAAATATTAAGTGACGAATTCATTACAGACGGTACAACTGATATGAAATTACGAGCCTACCCATCTATAAGTCCCGACGGCAGATATATAGCCTATAATAATATTACTGTAGAAGGAAGAGACATTAAAGATGTAGAGATAGCCATATATGACAGAAAAGAAGGAAAACCTGTTGATCTTCCCGGTCTCCACGGTAAAGGCTGGGATCTTTCGCCGTCTTTAAGCGGAGACGGACGTTTTTTAGTTTTTCAATCAAACAGGACAGGAAAACATTTCTGGAATATTTATCTCTATGATACAAAAGAAAAGAGATTTGTCGATGTTCCCGGCCTGAACAGTTTTCTCCCTGATATAAATCCTTCTATCAGCGCCGACGGTAATTTCATTACCTTTGCTTCCGTAAGAACTGCAAGATTAGAAATATATTTATATGACAGAAATCAGAGAAAGGTTACTCCTGTACCTGCATTTTAACAGACCTGTGAAATCTGAAGAAGGTGACTATAGTGAAAACCGGCTTTTATTTATTACTTATTACGGTTGCAATTTCTTTCCTTATGATGTTTGCCTTACATGACTCGGCATATTCGGAAGAAGAAAAGAGAAAATTAATTAAAATCATTATATCTGCAGGCAAACTATGGGGAGAAAATGATGCAAAAATAATACACCTTGGAAATGGTATTAAAATAGAACAGGCAGGAATGGCTTTAAATGCTCAGGAAGGTGTTTATTATACAGACAGCAAAGTTATTGAGATTTCCGGTAATGTTAATTTTACAAGACCCGGGTCAAAAATAAGAGGAGATAAGGTTGTAGTATATCCTGACAGACAGTTCGGGGCATGGAAGGGACATGTAGAGTTTCTGCAGGAAAAAGGCTCTACTACGCCGGGAAAGGATAAAATGAATAAAGCCTTTAAAGAAGGGTCTGTCAGATTAACCTGTAATGCTCTTGAATTTTACTGGGGTACCAATACTATGGCCATAGCAAAAGGTAATGTTATAGCAAATCAGAAAGACAAATATTTATACAGTGATGTAGTAACATATACGGAAAAACCGCAGAAACTTCTTCTGGAAGGTAATATAAGACTTGGTAATGAGAAAGGGGTAAACCTGAGCTGCGACAGACTGACACTTTACATAGAAGAAGAAAGAATTCATGCAGAAGGCCTGCCCTATCAGGGTGGATTACTTCAAATAGAATTACCTCTTAAAAAGCATAAGGGACAATAAGGAATCGTGACGCGTGACGCGTAACGCGTGACGCGAGGATACGAGCCGGAATTGTTTTTGTTACAGTTCAATGAAGTGAACAGGGATTACCGGGTCACATATCTTACATGTTGAAATCTACTTCTTATCATCAGTTGTTGTATTATCGTCCTTAATTTCTGCTGTTTTATTATCATTCTTAACTTCTGTTTTTGTGTTATCGTTCTTACCATCAGTTGTTTTCTTATTATCAGTTTTAGCAAGCATTCCCATAGCTTTTTTCAGACTTATTTTAGCCATTTCATAGTCATATATAGCCTGAAGATAATTCATTTTTGCAGAAGTAAGAGATGTCTGTGTATCAAGTACTTCCTGAATATTTGCGACTCCTCCTTTATAACGAAGATCTGCCATCCTTTTACTTTCTTCTGCCCGGGACACATTTTTTTCTGCCACATCTATTCTCTTGAGAGCTTCAGCCATATTCAGATAAGACTGTTTGACATCCAGTTCTACTGACTGATAGGTAAGAGTTTTTTGATCATTCATCTGGCTTAACTGTTCTTCAGCCTTTTCTATTCTTGCATTTATAGAACCTCCATGAAATATGGGCACAGAAGCTCCCACTGTAAGGCTCCATGTATTGGGAGGCTGTACAAGAGTATCATTCTGGGAATAGTAATAGGCATTCAGATTAACCGACGGATATCTTTCACCCTTTGCATACTGTATTTTTTCTTCCGCAATGGCCAGCAAATTATCAACCTGAAGTATTTCCGGCCTGTTTTTAAAAGCATAATCCAGACTCGTTTGATAGTCAACACTCCACTGTGTATATGATAGAAGGCTTTTTATATTTACAGGTCTGGAAAGGTTTATCCCAAGGGCATTGTTAAAAGATGCCTTTGACAGATCTATGTTATTACTTGCTGTTATATATTTTTCCTGGGCACTGGCAAGATCAACTTCAACTCGCAAAACATCATATTTCGGTACAGATCCCTGTTTATACATCTTCTCTGTCCGCTCCAGCTCTGTTTTATACTGTGTTACTGTTTCCTCTGCAAGAGCCATATTTGAATTTGCGAGAAGCACATTATAATAGGTTTTATTTACATTGTATAATACATCCTGTTTTGTTGCATCGTATTGATAGGTTACATCAAGGAAATTCAGTCTGGACAGTTCATAAGATGTAATGAGTCTGTAATCAAAGAGCATCTGAGTAAGAGATGCATAAACTTTGTAATTATTTTCATCCTGAAAATTTCCTTTCATACCAAGTTCTTCAAGATTGAGGGTAGATATATTGCCTGTTCTTGTATAATTTGCTCCCACATCCAGCTGGGGAAGCATGGAACCTCTTGTTTCACTTATAGTTCTGTCTGCTTCCTTTACTCTGCTGTCTGCTTTTTTCATATTCGGATTTTCTTTGAGAGCTATATTTATACTTTCTTCAAGAGTCATTTCTTTTTCTTCAGATAAAGCCGTCAAAGCAGTTAATATTATCACAGACAATATTAACATTACAGTAATTATTTTACATGTCATTTATTTAAAGCCTCCTTCTCCACTACCACCTGGCATTGGCATCATATTTTACCCTTGCGTCGCCAGGCATGCCGGGCTTTGCTTCACCTTTTGAATTGTCTTTTAAATAAACCTTGAGTCCGAAAACAAGTTTAACTCTCTGAGCTTTTGTTTCTACATTTTTCGGGGTAAATTCTGCCTGCTGGTTTATCTCTTTAACAGTAGCTTCAAAATATTTATCTTTATAGGCATCAAGGTAAATGCGTGCTTCATCACCGAGTTTGATTTTTCCTATCAGCTCATTCGGTATATAGGCTTTCATATAAAGGAGATTGTAATCAACCATTGTGAAAACCACTCCTCCAGGTGTTAAAACCTCACCGGGCACTGCGACTTTTGTAAGAATTACTCCGTCAGAAGGAGCATAAACCTTTGTATCCTCAAGGTCTGCCGTGGCAGACATAAGAGCAGCTTCATAGGCCTTCAGAGATCCTTCGGCACTTTTCACCTCATCAAGAGCTGCATTGTAGGCAGCAAGAGCACCACGGCGATTATCTTCAGCTACTTTAACCTGTAAACTGGCTTCCTGTGCCTTTGCCTGAGCCTGTCCCATCTGTGCCAGAGATGTCTGATACTGGGCACTGTAAACATCAACCATTGAATAGGCACTGGCTTCTTTTGCCTTTGCACTTATTACATTTACATTGGCTGATTTTTCATTTGCTTTTGCACTGTCGAAATTTGCATATGATGTTTCAAGCTGTTTTTCGTTTATAGAAACAGTATAAGCACTGGTTCTGGCATAATTAAGTGTTTCTTCTGCAGATTCAAGCTGTTTCTGAGAAGCATTGACCTGTTCAAGAGCAGATTTGTAAGCAGCTTCTGCCTGATCGAAAGCACTTTTTGATATGACTTCTTCTTTATAGAGATTGGTATTTCTGTCAAATTCATTTTTCTGATAATCATAATTTGCCTGAGCCTGGGCAAGTGTAGCTTTTGCGGCAGCCACCTTCGCTTCTGCATCCTTTATCTGTGCATCTGACTGCTTTCTTGTCTGTGAAAGTCCAAGATCTGATTTGCTTATATCTTTTTCACTTACTATTGTATTGCTCTTTGCCACATCCAGTTGAGCCTTTGATACATCCACACCGGCACTTGCTTCTTTTGCCTGATAAAGTGAGTAGCTCTTATTAGCACTGGCCTCATTTATATTTGAAGCGGCAATAGTCACACCTTCCATGGCATCTGCATATTGTGCCTGTGACACTTCTACATTGCTTTCTGCCTGTCTCAGGTTCGCTTCCTGTATTTTTGCATTGTTCTTTGCCTTTTCCAGTTGCTTTTTTGCTACCTCCACATTGGCTTCTGCCTGTTTTACAGAGGCCATAATCTGTTCTGATGAAAGTTTGGCAAGAACCTGACCTTTCTTTACAATACTCCCTTCATCTACGAGCAATTCCATTACCTTACCCGATATCTTTGTTCCAACCTTTGATTCGTCCCCTTCTATCCTTCCGTTACAATCGATAAAGCCAGGAGGTGCTTTTTTCTCACACGAACATAGAAAGAAGGACATGATAAAACATACAAATAATATTTTCCATTTCATAAAAATTACACCCTCTCTATATTTTTTAT
>JBEHWP010000593.1:0-4488 GCA_040217665.1 Vulcanimicrobiota bacterium | reverse complement strand
TACCGGTTTTTCTTCTGCTTTCACTTCAGCCGGTTTTTCTTCTTCCGGTGTTTCTATATATTCATCTTCTTTAATTCCAAATAATTTATTAAGTTGTTCTTTTACAGTGGAAAAGAATCTGGAAATATGATCTATAACAGATAATGTTTCTGTGCTTTCCTCTTCTTCCTCTTCTTCCTCTTCTTCCAATACCTTTTCAGAAATTTCGCTTACTATTTCATCAGGCATTTCTATTACCTTTACAGGTTTAACTTCTTCTTTAACCTCCGATCGGTCTATTACTATTTTAACTTCTTCTTCTAATTTATCTTCTTTTATAATTTTCTTTTCAATTATTTCTCCGAGAGCAGCAGGTGCCAGATCATCAATTTGCTTTTTTACTGTTTCAATATCAGGTCTTTCTTCAGATTTTAAATTAAGACATTGAGATACTATGGTTTCTACCTTTGATGATAATCCTTTTCTATAGTCATGAATACTGAAAAATTCATACGGGTTTTCTTCTGGATTTATAGCTGTAAGCAGAGAATACATGGTAACACCGAGGGAAAATATATCTGATTTTGTATTGGTGAAATCTATCCCTTTCTGTTCAGGAGAAGAGTAACCCAGTGTTCCCCTGTATATGTCTTTGCCTTCAGAGTCTGTTTCAAAAGCTTTCGAAAGGCCGAAATTAATTAATTTGAGTTCATTATTACCTGTTATCATAATATTAGAAGGCTTAAGATCTCCTACACTTATGGGGAAAGGTTTTCTATTATGGAGATAAGAAAGAACATCACATAAATGTTTTATTACTGTCAGTATAAATTCCGGTGGTATAAGTCCTTCTTTCCTGTAGTAACTGTCCATAATTTTATCCAGTGTATCACCATGAATAAATTCCATTACTGCCAGAAAACGGGAGGTTTTATTATCCATGTTTATATCATAGAAGTAATCTGTTATATTAACTACACCCGGATGTTGTGCGTCTTCAAGAAAAGATACCATTCTCTTTAATCTATTCATTACATCTTTAATGGCAGTAGGGGGACTGTCTTCCGGTGCTTTATATTGTATTTCTTTAATAGCTTTAGTAGCTTTTGCAATGTTTTTTTCCCCTAAATCTGTTACTTCATATACTGCTCCATAACAGTCTTCCTGAATTATTTTTGATATTTGATAGGAACTCTTTTCACTTTTTAATATGGTTTTTTCCGGTAAAATATGTACTATTTGTTTTAAATCAGATTTTTTCTTGTAACCGGCTAATTTAATATCTTTCCAGTTTCCCTTCAGACCTTTTTCTAGCTTTTCTGATTTTTCTACAGTTTCTTTCTGTATTCCACCTGTTATAACCGGTCCGGGCAATTTCCCTGACGGTTTTATTTCATCTATTTTTTGAGTGGCAACAGGTGCTTTTGTATCAACTTTTTTTCCTAAGACTTCAAGAGCTGCTTCAGGTGAGAGTTTTTTAGTGTAAACTTTTGGAGGTTCTTTTTCTTCCATTGCCTTTCTTTTTATAACTTCTTCTGCAGTTTCTTTTTCCAGTTTTGTAGTAGCAGATTTCTTTACACGAACCTTCGCAGGGATTCTTCTATGAACAGATTTTTTACTTTCCGGTATTTTTACTTCTTCTTTTGCTGCCGTTACAGCCGGTGTTTTTATTTCTCCTTTTTGTGTGAGAAGGGTTGTTATCTTTGTTTCTTCTTTTGGTGTGAGAAGGGTTGTTATCTTTGTTTCTTCTTTACTCTCCAGTGGTTTTGTTATCTTTATTTCTTCTGTTTCATCTTTTATAAATAAACTTCCCTGTTCTCTGAGTTCCTGTTTTGATACGAGTTTTTTCGTAAAACCTCTATCTTCTTTTGGTGTTTCATCTTTCATAATAAGGCTTTCCTGTTCTCTGAGTTCCTGTTTTGATACGAGTTTTTTTGTAAAGCCTCTATCTTCTCTGGGGATTTCACCTTTTTTAACTAATTGACTTGCTATATTTGTAGGAAGTTTTTGAGTTGAAGCTTTTTTGACTTTTATTTTTCTTATAATTCTTCTTTTCTGACTGTCTCCTTCTCCCTGACTATCTCCACCAAATATAAAATCTTCTGGTTGATTGTTTTTATTTGAAAAATCAGACATAACAATCTCCTTTTTATTTTATTTTTTTTAATTATACCATTTAATATATTTTCACGCAAGAATTATTACTATTTAAGCTGTTCCAGCAATTTTTTTACTGTTCCCGCATTGTCTCCGTCCGGTTCCAGTTCAAGATATTTTTTTAGTGATTTAGATGCTTCTTCTCTTTTATTTAAATTGAATTCTGATATACCGATAAGCAAATAAAGTTTTGCCTTATCAGGCATATATTCAAGCCCTTTTTTAGCATTATTGATAGTTTCTGCATAATCTCCCATTGTATAACACAGATCTGTGAGAGCCATATACACCTCTCCGTATCCCGGTTTATATTCCAGTGCTTTCATTAAATAAGTTCTGGCTTTTGCCTTATCTGACGGATAATAAGCTATACCCAGCCCGTAATATGCTTCAGGATTGGAAGGATTTATAGATATAGCTTTCTCGAAATTTTTTATGGCTTCATTATAATTTTTGTTCTGTAAATTTTTTAATCCGTCCATAACTGCTCTGCCATCTTCCTGGGATGTAGCAGTTCCGGGACCTTTATCAATAATTGAGAGCCATTTCCTTGCAGTGTTAGTATTTTCACCTTCAGGATATTTTAATACATATGATTCGAAAATTTCTTTTGCTTTTTCAGTCTGTCCTGAGGCATATAATGCTTCTCCCAGATAAATATGACATTCTTCATTATCAGGCAATAATTTCCTTGCATTTTCAAGATAGGCTATTGCTTTGCTATAGTTTTTTTGTGACGTATACAGATTTCCAAGGTATAGATAAGAATATCCGAAATCAGGCTTGAATTTAATGGATTTTTCAAGGTTTGATATGGCATTTGTACTGTCTTCCTCCATATAAGTCAGACCGAGACCATAATAAGACATGGCTTCCTGAGTTGTTAGATTCATAACTTTTTTAAATTCTTCTCTCGATTCTTTGTTTTTATCCGAATGTAAATAGAGAAACCCTTTTTTTAGATGATCTTTTATTTGCTGTTCTCTGTAGGCTTTATTTAATACATTGAAAAGTAGCAGACCGACTACAAGCAGTAAACTTATGGTTATAACACTGATAATAGTTTTCTTCTGCTGTATTCTGGATTGAAGTTCTCTTTCTGCTTCTCTCCATTCTATGAGATAATTCGGAGATATACATTCTATAGAGACAATTGCTTCTTCCTTTATTGACTGTTCAGGTTCGTAATTCATAATTTTTTTTAGTGGTTCAAGAGCTCTTTTGTCCTTTATTTTACCAAGTGCCATAATAGCTCTCAGACGAACTTCATCAGACGGATCATCAAGTGCCAGTATGAGAGGGCCTGTAAAGGTTTTATCTGAGTATAAACCCATTGCCTGAGCTGCAGCAGCTTTTACCTGAGAGTTACTATCATTGATTAAAATTTCTTTCATTGTCTCTTCTATTTTAGAATCCAGTTTAAATCCTGCCAGGGCTTCTACTACACTCTTTCTGATCTCCCATTCCTGTTCTTTTTTCAATATACTGAGCAATGGCCTGGCAGCTTTTTCTGTTTTAAATTCACCTATAGTTTTAATTGCAAATTTTCTGATATTTTTATCAGGAATATTTAACTGTAATATCATAAGATCAAGTTTATCTGCTTCTTCTGTTACAGGTAATGCTACTTTGATTCCTCCCGTAAGAGCTTTTTTCATTTCCAGCGCAGAAACAAAACGTTCTGCAGGTTTAAGTCTTACGCTTGTCATTATTATTGCATTTAGTTCTTCTGTAATATCAGGCCTTTCTTTCAATACTGATTGAAAATTAAATGGTATTGGCTGGACACCAGTGAGTAAATGATACATTGTTGCACCCAGAGAATATATATCACTTCTTGCCTCAGGTCTTCCTCTGTACTGTTCAGGAGACATATATCCTATAGTGCCTATCGCTGTTTTGGTAAGGGATACATCTTCCTCTGCCTGTACTGTCCTGACTATGCCGAAGTCTATCAATATGGCTTTTCTGTCGGAATCTCTTATCATTATATTGGAAGGCTTTATATCTCTGTATATTATGGGAGGGTTTCTTGTATGGAGATAATTCAAAACGTCACATATCTGAATACTCCATTCCACTACATCTGCTTCATTAAGACCGGGTTTCCCATCTTCTGAAAGTATAGTGCTCAGATCCTTTCCTTCTATAAAGTCCATTACAAGATAATATCGTCCGCCTATTGAAAAATAATCACTTACAGAAGGCATATTAGAATGAGTTAATTCTGACAGTATCTTTGCTTCCATTTTAAATCTTGTAATTGCTTCCTGCTGTTCCTGAGGATTCATTGACAGATTTATCAATTCTTTTACCGCATATATTTTCCCGAGACTTACATGTTTTGTTTTA
>JBEHWP010000592.1:0-4491 GCA_040217665.1 Vulcanimicrobiota bacterium | reverse complement strand
GGGAGAGAGAAAATATTTTCATCAAAGCTTGCCTGCCCTGTATGCGGCCTTGCCTTTGAAGAACTTCAACCAAGGATGTTTTCTTTCAACAGTCCTTTCGGTGCATGTCAGGCCTGTCATGGCCTCGGAATTAAAATGGATTTCGATCCGGAGCTTATTATACCTGATAAGACAAAAACCATAGCAGACGGTGCAATTATGCTTTACAGAAATGCCATAGACGGATGGCGCGGCCAGTATCTCGGTTCTGTGGCAAAACATTTTGGTTTTTCCGTTTTTACTTCTATAAATGAACTGACTGAAGAACAATACAAAATTCTTATGTATGGTTCCGATGAACATATTAAATTCAATCTTGTAATGAAAAAAGGTGAAGTGGAATGGAATTCTACCAATACATGGGAAGGGCTGATACCACAGTCTGAACGTCTTTATAACCAGACGGAATCGGAATATCGCCGGCATGAACTTGAAAAATTTATGCGTGTTTCCCAGTGTCCTTCCTGTAACGGAAAGCGTCTCGGCCAGAAAGCTCTTTCTGTGAGAATTGACGGTAAATCTATTGTCGATATTACAGATATGTCCGTTTCTCAGTCTATAAAATTCTTTACGGAATTAAATCTCAGTAAAAAACAGATGGATATTGCAAAACAGGTTCTCAAAGAGATTAAAAGCAGACTTTCTTTTCTTGAAAAGGTTGGCCTCGATTATCTCACTCTTTCTAGGACTGCTTCCACTATTTCAGGCGGAGAAGCACAGAGAATAAGGCTTGCCACTCAGATAGGTTCGAGTCTGATGGGAGTCCTTTATATACTCGACGAACCATCTGTAGGACTTCACCAGAGGGATAACAGAAAACTCATAGATACTCTCTATAATCTTAAAGAACAGGGCAATACGGTTATAGTGGTAGAACATGATGAAGATACGATAACGTCAGCCGATTATGTTGTAGATATAGGCCCCGGAGCAGGTCTTCATGGTGGAGAAGTAGTGGCACAGGGACCTCCTGAGGATATAAAGAAAAATCCTCTCTCTCTTACAGGTAAATATTTATCAGGGAAATTAAGAATAGAAACACCTGGAAAGAGGAGAAAAAGTGATAAATTTATTCATATAACAGGCTGCAGAGAACATAATCTAAAAAATATTGACGTTCATATTCCGGCCTGTGTCTTTAATGCCATTACCGGCGTCTCCGGTTCCGGTAAATCAACTCTTGTTTATGAAATACTCTATAAAGGACTTATGAAAAAACTTTATAATTCAAAAGAACTGCCTGGTCTTCATGATTCTATTTCTTTTGACCTGGATATTGATAAAGTTATCATTATCGATCAGAGTCCAATAGGCAGAACTCCACGGAGCAATCCTGCCACCTATACAAAATTATTTGATGAAATACGAAATATTTTTTCTCAGACAGAAGAAGCAAAGATGAGGGGCTATAAAGCAGGGAGATTTTCTTTCAATGTAAAAGGCGGCCGTTGTGAAGCATGTCAGGGAGACGGCCTTATTAAGATAGAAATGAATTTTTTACCTGATGTTTATGTAGAGTGTGAAGAATGTAAAGGGAAACGATATAATAAAGAAACTCTGGAAGTAAAATACAGAGGTAAAAATATAGCAGAAATACTTTCTATGAGTGTAGATGAAGGACTTTTATTTTTTTCAAATATTCCTTCCCTATTAAATAAACTGGAAACCCTTGACAGGGTAGGGCTGGGTTATATAAAACTCGGTCAGAGTTCTACCACTCTTTCAGGGGGAGAAGCACAGAGGATAAAGCTTACAAGAGAATTATCCAGAAGAGATACAGGTAAAACTATTTATCTTCTGGATGAACCTACGACGGGACTGCATTTTCACGATGTAAAAAAACTTATAAAAGTATTGAATGATCTTGTAGACAGAGGAAATACTGTAGTCGTTATAGAGCATAACCTGGATGTTATAAAATCGTGTGATTATATAACTGACCTTGGCCCTGAAGGAGGAGACAGAGGCGGAAGAATTATTTCATATGGAACACCTGAAGAGGTGTCGAAAAATAAGAACAGTTATACAGGAATGTTTTTGAAAAATTGCCTGGGGAAATAGTGAAGAGTTAAAAGGAGCATGGGCGAACCACTGTGTTCGCCCGGTACCCTGTAAAAATACACCTCACGCAACATGAACAACGCATCACGCATTACGCATCACGCGTCACTATTATAAAACCTCACGCCTCACATGTCATGGAAAAATTATCCAAAAGTTTACATTCTGTTAACAAAAAATGCTGTTTATGTAATAAAAAATTACAATTAATATGTTACAATTAACTTCAATTGTATTATGGAAATTGAAAAGCATTTTGTTTTTAGGAGAGAATTTACATGTGTAAAAGAAGTATTCTCGTTGTAGATGACGAGAAAGCAATCTGTGATATGCTGGCAATGAAGCTTTCCTGTGAAGGATTTGAAGTGTTTGAAGCAATGGGAGGAGATGAGGCCATACATAAAGCGGAAGAAAAACATCCTGACCTTATACTTCTTGATATACTTATGCCCCATATAAACGGACTGGATGTGTGCCGTTATCTTAAAAAAAATATAAATACAAGTGATATTCCCGTAATAATGGTCAGTTGCATTCATGACCTTGATACCAGGCTTGAAAGTTTTCAAATAGGTGCAGCTGATTTTGTTACAAAACCTTTCTTGAATGGCAGTCTTATAAAATCTGTTCTGAAAGTATTACACCCGGCTGTCTTGATTGTTGATGATAATGAAGATCTCCGTATAGCTTTAAAAATCTGGTTTGAAGATCAGGGATACAGGATTTCCATTGCAGGAAATGCAGAACAGGCTTATTCTTTAATGGAAGAACAGATATTTCAGCTTGCCCTTTTAGATTATAATCTTGGTTCCGGCCCCACAGGAGTCGATATATTTAACCATATAAAAAATAAAGGTTTATCTACAAAGACTCTCTTCATTACAAGTGAATTTGATGCTGAAGATTTAAATATACTCGTTACGGAAAAGCAGTGTGAAGTTCTGCAAAAACCATTCAGATTGAAAGTAATAAATGAGAAAGTTAAAAGATTATTAAAATAAACAGCAATAATAAAATTTTATATAATCCCCCTGTTATAGAAGGACAGGGGGATTATTGTATGGAATTACTTTACCGAGGTTAGCATAAATAATATATAATTCACTGTCTGGCCTCTGGTAGACGTATAAAGGATAAAGATATTGAAAGAAGGACAATTATGACTAAATCTATAGATACTGTTGAAATAGAAGGAGTAAAACTCCATCTGTCCCACCCGGATGAATTGCCTCTCAGATGGGTAGGGCAGAGAGATTTGATGAGCCAGCTCCTTGCTGCGTGGATGATTATTCATGATAAGGATTATCCTCTTAATCCGAGATTACTGGGAAAACCTGGAGTTGGCAAAACAACTCTGGCATATGCCACAGCAAAGGAGCTTAAAAGAGAAGTTTATATATTTCAGGCCACTATGGACACAAGGCCCGAAGATCTGCTTATAACACCTGTCGTATCATCACAGCAGGAAATAAAATATGTTGCCAGTTCTATAGTAACGGCTATGATAAGAGGCGGTGTTGTCATCCTTGATGAGGGGAACAGGATGAGTGAAAAAAGCTGGGCATCTCTGGCTCCTCTCCTGGATAATCGCAGATATATAGAATCCATTGTAGCAGGGGTGAAAATAAATGCCCATAAAGATTTTCGTTTCTGTGCCACCATGAATGACGATGCAAGCACATTTGAGCTGCCTGAGTATATTCATTCAAGGCTTCAGCCGCAGATATTTATAGATTTCCCTGAAAGAGATGACGAACTGCTTATACTGAAAGAAAACCTTCCTTTTATGGAGCAGAACATACTTGCTTATGTTGTGGATTTCCTTCAGAGGGCTCACAGGAAAGATGAAAGATATACGGTAAGGGACGGAATAAATATAGGGAGATATGCAGGTAAAATAATAAAATCTCAGAAGGCTACCCTGGATAGTGCTCTTAAAAATGCCGTTAAACAGATACTTGGTGAGGAAGCCCTTGTTTATCTTTCTTCAGGGCCGAAAGTTGTTAAGTAGTGAACAGTGAAGAGCGAAGGGTGAAACTACGCGTCACGCGTCACGCGTCACGCGTCACGATATAATGAATCATAAACCATTTTATATTCAACTTGAAAATCTTTATATAGTTCCTGTATGTCATTACAGATTTGAATTCGCATGGTATGTAATGAAGGCCATAAAAGGACTCTCTCCTGATATTATTGCAGTTGAACTTCCTTCTACGCTTAAAGAATATATTGTTAAAGCAGTGGAGAGATTTCCTTACCTTTCCGTCATATTTTATCAGAATAACAATGAAGATTATATATATTTTCCTGTTGAACCGTCTGACCCTCTGTGTGAAGCGATAAGAAGCGGTATTGAAATGAATATACCCGTTCATTTTATAGATTTAG
>JBEHWP010000591.1:0-4492 GCA_040217665.1 Vulcanimicrobiota bacterium | reverse complement strand
ATTATTTGTTATTTTCTTTAAATGGATGAATACGCCGTAATTTAAATGTATAGGGATTTTTATTCCGTTTAAACTATTATATGGTTGAGAGTTGAGCGTTTAAGGTTAATTTCAATTCTCAACCTTCAACTTTAAACAATTTGCCCGGAGGGCGTTAAGTTCTGAATAAATATGATTTTATGAATTTACTTGCTGTAAATATAGAAGAATGTCCTGCAGGAGGTATTATGGCAGGATGTTTTTCTGTGTCCATGAATGGAGATGTTTTATTATGACATTGCCTCAGATTATTGCTTTTGTTATTTTTATTCTCACTTTTACTCTTCTCCTTACAGAAAAGGTTCACCGTACTATTGCCGCCATGATTGGCGCTTCCGTAATGGTAGGAAGCGGAATAATAATGAAATTCTATTCTGCGGAAGAAGCGCTTCATACAGTTGATTTTGAGACACTGGGCCTGCTTCTGGGCATGATGATTCTTGTAAGACTCCTTCAGCAGACAGGTTTTTTTCAGTATGCAGCAATTGTGACTGCAAAAAAATCCGGAGGGAATGTATGGTTTTTACTTGTATTTCTGGGGGGAATTACATCTGTTTTATCTATGTTTCTGGATAATGTTACAACAGTTGTTCTGATTGCTCCCGTGACAATATTGATTGCCGAAATGCTTCATATAAATGCCGTACCTTTCCTTATGGCAGAAGCTATGCTGTCAAACATAGGAGGAGTTGCCACTATGGTAGGAGATCCTCCCAATGTAATAATAGCCACCGTCACAAAATTTACTTTTCTGGAGTTCTTGACCCATCTGGCTCCCATGTCCCTTGTGGCATGGTTTGTTACTATTATTATATTCAGAATCGTTTTTCGTAAAGAAGTGTCTGCAAAACCTAAAACTATAAAAGGCCTGATGAGTCTGAATGAAAAGAAAGCCCTCAAGGATCCGCAGAATGCAAGAAAAATATTGACAGTCCTCGGTTTTGTAATAATATTTTTCTTCTTACAGGGTCTGCTTCATCTTACCCCTGCCTATGTGGCTCTGACAGGAGCTTCTCTTGCTTTACTGCTTGTACGTCCTCCTATGGAAGAGACTATAAGTCATGTCGAATGGAATGTTCTTCTATTTTTTGCTTCTCTCTTTATCTGTGTGGGAGGACTGAAATTTTCGGGATTACTCCATTTGTTTTCCTCCGGTATAATTGATCTGGCAAGAGAAAACATCTTACTTGCAGATATGCTTTTACTCTGGGTAAGCGCAATAGCGTCAGGCGTTATTGATAATATTCCTTTTACAATAGCCATGGTTCCTGTGATTCAAAAGCTGGGAGAAATGGGCATACATGTTACTTCTCTCTGGTGGGCTCTTGCCCTGGGTGTAGGTCTGGGAGGTAATGCCACACCTATAGGTTCTACTGCCAATGTAATAATTGTATCTTTGAGTGAAAAAACCAGAAAACCGATTTCTTTTAATCTCTGGCTTCGTACCGGTATTCCTGTCATGATTGTTACATGTCTTGTTATAAGTTTATTATTTGTTATTTTCTTTAAATGGATGAATACGCCATCTATGTAATAGTGCAGATTATTGCCAGTAGCTGACTGGTTAAAACAATACATATGAGAGAAACGGGATACATAGAAGCAAAAATTAAATCAGGTTCCTCCGAATTTGTTGCAGATGAAATAACTGAAAGAGCGGGGCTGCTGGTCAATGCTCCTGCTATACATGACAGACTGTTGCTTAAATTCATGCGGAGATACCGGTAACTTACATATAACATGGAAATCATACTGAGCAGAAGTATAAATATTGAAGATAAGATTATAAAAAGAATACTATGCAAGTCCATAGAGATTATTTCCATTCCGGCTTTTTCTCCTATACCTGCCATGAAAAGGCTCAGCCCTAATTCTTTTAATATATTTCTTGCCGCAGGTGACATCTGACCTGTAAGAAAACCTAACCTTCTGAAATATGCAAGAACCATTCCAACCAGGAGCGAGCCTCCGGACGAGCCAAGCATAAAAATTCCTACTCCGGGAACAGGGATATGTATGTTACCTGCAATAATGCCTGCTGCTATGGCAAAGGACATGGATAAAAAATCTACTTCTCCTGTTCTTTTTTCCTGTTTACCAAGTAGTCGTACAAGTCTGTCAAGATTCTTTTTTTTACCGACTGCCAGAATAGAATCTCCTATGTCCAGAACAAAATTTTTCTTTGGCGCAAATTCAATACCACTGCGCCATATCTTTGTTATTACCACATGATAATTCTGCGATATACCAAGCTCGTGGAGGGACGTTTCACAAACAGAGGGGTTCGTAATAATAATCTGCCTTGTTTCTATAAGTGGATTTATCTCCATGTTATCATATGTTATATTTCCGAGCAGTTCATTTGTCAATTTAAGGGATTCTTCCGTCCCTTCCGCCATTACTATATCTCCTCTTTTTAATACCGTTTCCGGCCCCGGTATAATTACTCTTCCTTTTCTTCTCAATTTAGAAAGTGTTGCCCCTGTTTTTTCTCTTATACCTGTTTCACTGAGCTTTTTCCCTGTTATATCGGAATTTTCTACCATAAATTTTCTGGAAGTAAGGCAATTATGTAATTCTCTGGTTTTTTCTCTTATTGTTTCTTTATATAAATTTTTTCTGAGTATAAAAGGAATAATTTGAACGAATATAACAGGAAGTGCCAGGCCGACAGGATATACAATGCCATAGGCTGCAATCATTTTTCCTTTCCATCCACCTTCCATAAGTATGGATAAACTTGATGCACTTGTAAGGTTTCCCGTAAATATTCCAAGTATTATCTCTGGAGGAGAATGAAAGATATGTGCCATTAAAATAGAACCTGCAAGGCTGCCTGCACTGAGAGTAAGAGCGATTAATAGATAAGGTAATCCCTTTTTGCCTATGAGATTAAAAAACCTTACTCCTCCCTGTATGCCAATAACATACATGAATATAGCAAGTCCGAAAACCGTTATAAAATCGGATGTTTTTAAACCTGTTATGCCAAAAATGAGACCTGTGAAAAATATGCCTGTATTTCCTATGGAAAAACCTTTAATATTAATTTTTCCTATGGCAAGGCCAATAAATAATATGGAAAAAGTAATAAATACAGGCTCTGAAATTATATTTTTTACAAATAAGATTAATTTATAATACATTATTCTTTATGTATTTTGCTCTCTCTATTATAAGTTTTTGAACTATACCTGTATATAGTTGCAATGTTATGAAAACTGTGTTAAAATAACGTTGTAATGATTATTATTTTCTGATATAATTTTATTATTTGCATTGATTAATAAATTAATTGAAGAGTATTTACCGGCAAGGCCATAAGTATTTATAAAAGCTTCTTTTTTGTGTAGTTCCTAATAAAATGTGATTAACGAACACCTGTATAATCAGGCAAAATAGTCAAGGAAAGTTATAAAACATTTCAATATGCTGGCAGAAATATATATAGTAATTACAATATTGTTTCTTTAGAAATCTTTTCAATAGATACAATTTTATTATACACATTATATAAATAATTGTCAATTTTAAAAACATCTAAGAAAATAAATTTTTTTAGGAGGTATTTATGTCTCTAAAATATGTTATATTATTTATATTATTAATATTATCAACAGGCATATATACAGTTTCAGGACAGACTGAAAACACAGTTACTTCAGAAACACCATCTTTAACATCATTGCCTTCTTTTACTCCTGATTTAGATAGTGTTATCCCTGAAGCTACTATGGTTCCTTCTCTTACTCCCGTAACAGATAAAACTTCTGTGCCGGAAGAAAAAACTGCTACAGCTATACCTGAAACCGGTAAAATACCTTCCCTTACTCCTGTAACAGATAAAACTTCTGTGCCGGAAGAAAAAACTTCTACAGTTATACCTGAAACCGGTAAAATACCTTTCCTTACTCCCGTAACAGATAAAACTTCTGTGCCGGAAGAAAAAACTGCTACAGCTATACCTGACAGTAATTCATTGCCTTCTGCCACTTCTGCACCTGTATCAGTTCCTGACGTGAAAAGTACTGTGCACAAAAAGAAAAATGTTCCTGTTATTTTTTATGAAGAAGAGCTTTTTTCTGTAAATACAGCTATGGGACCTTATTCTCCAGAGGAAAGAGTGAGTATTATATTAAACAGATTGCAAAAAGTTTCAGATGATAAGTTTTTCAATCCGGAAGAGATTAAGGTGGATATAAAAGACAGTCATCCATGTATTATATATAAAGATATAGTAATAATGACTTTGAGCCAGGAAGACGGGAAACATGAAGGTCTTTCCGATAGAGAAGTAGCAGATAAATATGCCCGGAAAATAATAAATACTCTGAAAACTTATAAAGAAGAACGCAGTTTTAAGACTATCATTTATGGTATTATTTATTCCCTTATTACAACACTGATTTTTGCATTACTTTTAATAATTCTGGATAGATTACTTGCTTTAATA
>JBEHWP010000590.1:0-4520 GCA_040217665.1 Vulcanimicrobiota bacterium | reverse complement strand
AGACCTATAAAATTTCATCAATTTTAATTTAGGTATTATTAATTAAGTATGAATTTACGGTTTTGGATTTTATAAAATCCTTAAATTCCGTTTTCATATATTACTATTATACGAGGAGGATTATAATGAAAACCAAAATTTATTTATTATTATCATTCATATTGCTTACTCTTATCCTTTTATCCGGCTGCGGAGGAAATGACTCCATAACACAACCTGTCTCTTTATCCACTCCTGTATCCAATACGTTAAATAATACAGGCTATATAGTAATACGGATAGTATGGCCTCATGAAAATACAGCAGGAAATTACACCTTTTCATCACCTGATAACAAGAGCCTTACAGCGTCTATGACAAAAGACACATATGGTATTAACATTAAGATAGTTGCATATGATGATCCAAACAGTATTCTGGCTGATGAAAATTTTATGAGGGTTAATAATGAACCAGTAATAGAAAGAAAAATCGGAGATCTTCCTGTTATAAAAGTAAAAATAAGAATAACTGCTCTTCAACTTTCTCTTACTACTATAGACAGTAAAGATTATGTTTTTGATATAAAGACCGGGCAAAATACATTATATATGCCTCTTGGTGATTACTCTTTTAAGGTAATAGCTACCAAACCGAACATAACATTACCATACCCATTAAATAAATCCACCAATACCTCCTGTAAAATTGCCCAACCCACTCCTACTCCTGTAATTATAAACGATAAAACAGGGAATATTATGATTGCACATTCAGATGATGACTATCCCTACCCTCCAGAACCGCCAGATGATACTCCGACTCCTTCGGAAACACCGGGAACTGATATTATAGCACAACTCATGATTACTTATCCGGCTGATTCAGATGGAGTTGTACCTCCTCCTAAACCTGTAGTGAATAAGCCGATTATGTTCCAATTACAGGGAGAAGGGAGCCTGTCGTCAAATTATGGAACTACAGACCCGAATGGATATTGTGTTGTATCATTCCTACCTACCGTGGCCGGTACTGATTTGATTACAGCAATCTTTCAGCCTGATCCAAATGATCCGAATACAGTTTATACGGATACATGCACAGTAAATGTCATTCACGATGAGAATAATGGTACAGAAGCTACACCCACAGTTGGCCCAACCTCCACGCCGGCACCAGTAGAACCGGTGCTTATATGGAAAGAAGATTTTGAATCTTATGCTCCCGAAAGCTGGCCAAATAACTGGATTCCCTTAGGGCAGGCTCAATGGGACAGAGCTAATAATTGTATTGTATCCTATGGCGGAAATCAGACATTGCAGCTTTACCCGACTTATGATAGTGTTTCTTCTGCTTACAGAGATTTCATAACTCCTCCATGTGAAATAAGTTATTCTATTCGTATTACAAATGATAATCTCGATTCGATCTTTAGCTCCTCTAATGCCGGAATAGGAATTAAATCATCAACATCCTATAAACCACTTTTAGAATTTTCCTCTTATATGGAATATGTAAATGAAGATCCAAATAATGTTACTATGGTTAATCGGCGTTCAATATCAGTTTTTAATTATGGTAAAACCGGTGAATATATTCCTGATACCTGGTATAGAATTACTGTTAGATTTTATAATGACGGTCGGATTACCTACTGGCTAAATGGCGGAATTATAGCAGTTACATATAACGATCCACCCAGTTCTTATCCTGATTATTTTCACTTTATTTACTTTTATGCCAGGCAGTGCAATGTCTGGATAGATGATATAGAAGTTTTTTATGCCTTCCCTGATTTAAAGTTAAAAGATAAATCAAAATAACACAGGTTTAATAAATTCGGGAGGATATTTATATGAATAATAAATCTTTGTATACTTCCTCCCGGATAATTATTGTCTTTATATATGGCATTTTATGGTTTTTATTATATAAACATTATTCAGTATTTACTCATTATAATATACCAAAATTTACCATAAACAGTGTGGCTGATAACCTCACTGTGAATATAATTATTTTCACTCTTCTCCCTCTGATATATATTCTGAATTATTTCCTGCTGAAAAAATATAAGGAGATACGACCTGTCGTAAAAATCACTCTCATATCTTTCTTTATAACTTTCGGTATATTAAATATTTTCACCCATCCTGTTGGAGCACCTGATATATTTAACTACATAGTTAACTGCAAACTGTCTTATTATCATCATCTTAATCCCTATACTCACAGTTTTCATTCTTTTGTCAATGACCCT
Source organism: Vulcanimicrobiota bacterium (assembly GCA_040217665.1). GTDB lineage: Bacteria > Vulcanimicrobiota > SpSt-956 > SpSt-956 > JAKJGF01 > CALARM01. The sequence goes on along the minus strand of JBEHWP010000590.1, from coordinate 2,281 downwards.
TTAATCGGCTACACAACCCTTTCCCATTCCACACTGCCTTACGGCCCTTTATGGCTTCTTTTATGCTATATCCCTTTTCACATATCAGGATTTTTCTCTATTCTGTCCATGCTTTTATGTTACAAGAGTTTTAATTTTGTATTCTTCATATTTACCGCTACAGTCATATACCATTATGAGGAGAAAGATAAAAAGTGGATTTCATTATATTTATTCATGGGAAACCCTGTTATATTATTTGAAGGAATTGTAAACGGCCATAATGACCTCATAATGACTTTCTTCTTCATTTATTCTATATTTAAATTCAGACAGAATTCTGTTTTTACTCTACCTCTCTTCACTCTCGGCTCAATGGTAAAGGTGTTTATATTACCCTTACTTCCCCTGTTTCTTATAGAAATGATAAGGAGAAAATGGCCTACCAATAAAATAATTGCATCCTGTATTTTATCTGTATTAATAGCAATATGTCTTTTTATTCCTTTCCGGGATAGGAATGTAATAAAAGGAATGATTGGCGGAATGAATTCCTATCATGAAACAAGGGGATTATCTACCTATGCAGTGATAAGGACATATATGAAAAGGAACGGGATAGAAGGACTTTCTTATGTAAAATTTATATGGGGTTTTATATTTATTCTCTTCTTGATAGCAGAAATATTCTTCATAAAAGGCAGAGTTGAAGACAGAGGGGCAGATATTCTTTTGTTTTTCCTGATAAATATATCTTTACTTTATCCCTGGTATCTTATCCCGGTATTTACTCTTCTTTCTGTATCGGAAGATAAGAGAGACCTGTTTTATTTATTTACCGGCACATTTACAGGCATGTTGTTTTACCCTTTATCTGTATGGTTATGGAGATTCATTATCAATAGTTCCAATGTTACTGCATTTTTATGTCTGTCTGTGATTATGATATTACCTGTAATCATCTTCTTTATCTTAAGAATTCTCAGAATATCAAATAAGGCGGTTATAACATGAGACACATAACTCTTTCCGTAATAGTGCCAGTATATAATGAATATTCCACTATAGAAGAAAGTATAAAGAGATTATTTATACTCAGGCAGAATAGCAGTCTTTCCTGTGTACAGGTAATAATTGTAGATGACTGTTCCGATGACGGTACAGAAAATATTCTGCATAAACTGTCTGAAGAGTTACCTTCTGAAGATTTCTTCCAGTGGATATTCTTAAGACATAATCAAAATGCGGGTAAGGGGAAAGCAATAAAAACTGCTCTCGAAAAAGCTACGGGAGAAATAACCATTATTCACGATGGAGACCTGGAATATAATCCGGCAGATATGTTTAATATAATCCATTTATTCACAGAAAGGAATGCCGATGCCGTATATGGTTCAAGATTTCTTCCGGGAAACTATTCCGGGAATGTTATGTTTTATCAAAGAATAGGAAACAGATTCCTGACACTCCTCTGTAATTTGATAACAGCATTAAAACTTACGGATATGGAAACCTGTTATAAAGCCATAAGGACAGATATTTTAAAGACTATTTACATTGAAAGCAATGATTTCTGTTTCGAAGCAGAAATTACAATAAAACTTGCCGGAAGAGGTATAAATATTTTAGAAGTCCCTGTAAGTTATATAGGAAGGGGTTATAAAGAAGGGAAGAAGATAAATTATATAGATGGAGTAAAAACCGTGATAGCCATAATTAAATATGGTTATCCTTTACTATATAATAATTTGTCTTTATCACACGCTCTGTCAGAACTATCATAGTATTTTTTAACTATTTACTGAATTTTATGTTAAGTAGGAGGTAACGCAAAGTTTGCGGATTTAAATAGCTTACAATTTCAGTAGACTATTTTAATACAAACCCTTACACAGAGCCACTTCTAGAACTTTCTATCAGAGCTGTACTTTTTCTGTTTGACATGGTATTTCTGCTATACTCGACAGAACCCTTACTGCATATACTTTTTCTCTTATATCTATATCAAATATAAATGTCGTTAAAGATGAATTTAATGACATTGCCTCGTAAGATAGTTAACTGTAAGTGAAACTCCTGGAATATGGAATCTGTGGAGAATGGAAACTTTCAAGTCTGGTTCTGGAGACCAGGCAGAATGGATAGCCCTTCCTCTGAGTTTAACTAGTAGACAGCCACTATAATTAAGATGGATAAAGCCTCTTGAGTTTAATTCTGGCGTCTTTAGATTTAAATCTCCAATCAATTTTGACTTTTCTATTATTTCTATCTTTTTCCCATATAGCAACCTCTTGTGCTGTAA
>JBEHWP010000589.1:0-4522 GCA_040217665.1 Vulcanimicrobiota bacterium | reverse complement strand
ACTTTCCCGTAATGTTGTTTTTCCACACAGGTTTATTATGTTTACTCCTGTATCCTGAAGGTTACTCTGGCTCACCTCATAATCTTTATCTATTCCAAGAGCTATTACAGTTATATCATTATTTTTAAACACATGACTCAGAGCTTTTCCATAATATTTATAGAGCCTGACCGGTACCAGTGCACCTGCAAAAAGGACTATTGTTTTTTCAGTATGTAAATTATATTTACAGAACAGATCTCTAGCAAATTGCTCGTCTTTCTCGGTAATCCATACAAGAGGTTTTATATCTGCCACATTAATCCCAATATTTCTTAAAAAATCTCTATGTCTTTCCAATTCAGGTTTATATTCGCCATCATTGGATAAAATTGTTGTATAAAGCCTATTATTTTTTTGCCGAATTTCTTCTGTCATACCATTTGCAAAATCTCCATTAAAAGCGATGGTATATCTGGCTTCACAATTTATAGAAAAAACATCAGTAAGCGGTTCTCGAGAATATACAGAATTAAATGATATTTCTGGTTTTAATTTTTTTAATTTCTGTATAATCTTATTTCTGTAACATTCTTCTCGATATACCCTGCTTTTTTCAAAGGTGATGATATTATCTATAAAAGGACATGGTTCGTATAGCTCTCTGATATGTTTCTGGCAAAGAACCGTAATGGTCGCGTTCTTATATTTATCTCTTATATATGGCAGCATAGAGGAAGCTAAAATATTATCCCCAATAGAATCGGTTCTTATCCAGAGAATATTTAATACTTTATCTGAAGTTATATAAACATCTCTGTATAATTTTTTATCTTTATTTATATCAAGCAATGGAATAATATTCTGTGAATAAATGGTATTAACCTGAGTTTCATCATGAACCCAGTCAAAGTAATATTTTAACAATAAAGGGCATTTTCTTTCTTCCTGCAGTTTTTTCCACTGTATCGCAGCATTTTTATATCCATAATATAATTCTTTAAATCTGAGTTGTTTTTCAATAACATAGGCATAATGCTGAAAAATTAAATTTTTGCTTTCTGTATCTTTATGAAGAAAAGGATTTATAGTTGAAATATCTACCCAATGACCATCACAATTCTGTGTACAGAGTCTAGGAGGTTCATGAGAAATCCATTTATACCCTGGTTTAAACATCCAGGTTCTGAGCCATTCATAATCAGTATGGTTTCCGTATGTATTACGGCTTGTTATTACAAGTTTTTCTCCAACAAAATAATGACACAAATAAAAAGCTGACGTTTTCGCAGGATCTGCTGCAAATATATCTCTTACACTGGAAATTTGTTCTGAAGTCCATAGCTCGTCAACATCTACCTGCCACAAAAGACATTCTTCATGTATATTCACCAGAGGAGCATTTACCATTTCAAGTTTTCCATCCCAGAACCTGTTGTAAGGCTTGCGGTAAACTGTTACATTATACGGAAATTCTCTGGCAACCAGATCAATATATTCACTGGTGCCATCATTACTCAGCCCCCTGTTATGTAATTCATCAGTAATATGTCCTCCCAGGCGCAGACTCCATGCAGTATCATGCTTTAATTCTGCCACGCCTTCAATTATATGCCAGTGCCATTTAAATGGCAGTTTTTTAAATATGTCTATATGATACCTGATAAAAGGTTCACCATTAAGAACTATTGTAAAAAAGTGAATCGGCAATAAATTTCTCTCTTGTCCGTAATCCTTAATTGAAAGGTTCAAAAAATTCAGTAATTTATCAAAAGGTGGCTTAAAAGCGACACCGGTACCACAGCCATGTTCATCTTCTATAAAAAGAATTTCTTTAAATTTCCCCTTATATTCATCCCATAAACCTTTAAGTTCTGGATGGACAGGATGGAGGATATCATCAAAAACCAGGGCACCTCCAGGAGCAAGATGGTCAAAGGTAATATCCAGATCCATTCTGGCTCCTTCATAGGAATGATCGCCATCAACTGTTATCAATTCAAATAACTGAGGGTTTAACGGATCGGAAAAAAATGCCGGAAGAGTTGTATGGGAATCTCCAACAATAAACAAAGGCAGATTCTGTATTCCAAGGTTCTGCAGTTCCTTCGTTACAAAAGCCGGGCCGGGATTGGCTGTTATTATACCTTTTTCGTGTATAGAGCCATAATCCTCCAGCCATAAATCAAAACCATAAGCTTTTGTTGCAGGAGATTCTATAAGAATTTGAGATATAGATCTTCCCCTTCTGACACCAATTTCAAGATAATTGGCCGGTTTAAAGTTATAAGCATACCAGTTCAAAAATGTTACCTGATCAAACCAGATTTCGTTGCTGTTCAATGATGCCCTGAACATTTCAATATTTCTCGTAAGCCAGTGATCGGCTGTCAATTTTGAAAGTATTGATAAAACCCTTGATTTAACGTCTATCCCTGTAATAGAATCTTTCAGTGCGGAAACTATCCTATTAATATCAGGCTGTTTTTTTATGCAAATATGGTCTTCTTTATCTAATTCGGATGACAGAGCATCTTTTTCCCGTAATTCTATACCGAAAGGCTTTGCAAGAACTTCAATATATCTGTTCATCAGGTTTTCTTTGAAATTTCTGGCTTCTTCTGCTATTTTACATAAGTCTGATTTACAAAACTTCTCGAATTCATTATAAAATTTCTCTTTATTATCAACCCATACAGAATGAGGGAAACCCTCCAGACAGTGAGTGTGCCTGTCTGTATCATTCAATATAATACCGGGTATGCCATGACCGTTTGCAAAAAGGCTTGAATGTAATCTTGTAGTTATAAAGAAATCGTAATCAGGATAAATATCAAATAAATCCTGATAATAAGATGAAAATATAACAGGTATTTTTCCTCCAAATAAATTTAAAAAGTGAACATATTCTGACTTGTGATGTCCTATGATGTCAACTTCATATTTTTCAGATAATTCTACAAGTATATCCAGTGATAGCCTGTACATTTTTTCATCACAGCAATGATTGGACACGCCGACTTCATGAGGAAGTTGTATTGAAAATCCAATCTTCTCTATCTTTTTCCCCGGTGAAATAGTCTTAACCTGTTTAACAGATAATATGGCAGGGCAATTTATATGATAATATAGCAAATTCATTTGTGGAATGAATTGTGGAGTTTTCCTGGTTCTACCCGTAATGATCTTTGCATGTTTAAAAATAGTTGTTTCCGGTTCCTTATAAATATGATAATCTACATAGGTATTTTCATAACCTGCTCCTATCAGATATACCCTGTCATAAAGTTCGTTTTCTATAATCCAGTTATATAAATCCTTTATTTCATTCCCTGCGGACAGGCCTGCTATAACTATAGCGTCAACAAATTGACGATACTGGTTTAAATCCCCTTTTGCGACTATATTGGCTATACCACTGAACTTATTCTGGGGGAAAAAATCCTGGTTAAAATTATAGAAAAGAAAATTCAAAGTATATCCTTTAAATAATCTTTTTAAAACTTCAATAATGCCATCGCGAACAAAATCATCTCCGGGATTCCAGAAATTTGTTCCGGAAATTATAATATTTTTCACTTTAGTAATATTCATATTATCTCCCTCAGTCTAATAGTATAAAAATAATCCCATACCTGTTACAAATAAAAGAATTAGCCTCGGATAGTTTAATTTTATATTTTCATAAAAATAACCCACGTATGCCAGGGATATAAATTATCATTTTCTTGACCTATTACTTTATCAAAACGTCTGCCGCCTAACAGTCCATGTCCGTCATCTACGGAAAGATTATGGATTAGAGCATTCCTGTTCCCCCAGCCACCTTTTATTATTATTTTTACTCCTTCAAATAATTCTGCAAGTCCATCAGGCAGAAAGCGATAGTAATCGTTAAATTCCGGCAATCCATGGCGCGGGTTAAAAGCACAGGTAGTATGTAAGCCTATGCCTCCCTGTTTCAATACCCTTACGATTTCCTTTGCAGCGTTCCAAGGTTTTGGTATGTGTTCTATCACCTGATGAGAATATACCAGATCAAATGTATTATCTTTTAAATGAGATAAATTTTGAACATCATATTCAGGATAAACTGCCCGAACAATATTTATTTCAGGCCACTTTTTCAGTATTACAGGATCCAGTGTGGGATTATTATCTATACTCAGAGCATATCTGGCATTAAAATCTGTTTTGCGAACCCACCTGTTAATCTCCTGCAACATAAAGGTTTGAGGAGTCCATAAACCATTATCTGTAAAATCGTCATTTAATTCATTTTCTAAACAGGTCTTTTCTGATACTTCATTACATATTATAACTTTTTCTAATGGTTTTCTTTCTATAGTCTGCACATCAAGTCCAAAAGGCTTCGAAAGTATTTCTATATATTGTTTCATCAGGTTATTTTTAAAATTCTCAGATTCCATAGCTATATCATATAAATTTGAGTTACAGATTTTATCAAATTCTCTATAGAATTTTTCTTTATTATCAACCCAGACTGAATGATGGAAACCTTCAAGACAATGAGTATGTCTGT
>JBEHWP010000588.1:0-4522 GCA_040217665.1 Vulcanimicrobiota bacterium | reverse complement strand
ATTCCGGCATTGCTTTTACTCTGTTACCAATATAGACATCTCCATTTTTATCCATTTTAGTGAGATACTCAAGTGAAGGAGGATAATATCCTTCATTATCAGTTGCATACATCTCAAGTGCCGTAGCAATATTTTTCAAATTACTTTCACAGGCAGCAAACTGTCCTGATGCTCTTGCTCTTCCAAAATTTGGTATAAAAACAAAGCAAACAAGGCTATAAAAGAGAAAGACTCCGATTGCTACCGGCTTAAATCCTGTGTTTTCTCTCCTGTCTTCAGGGACACAGAAAAAGCGATGGAAAAATGAATAAATTAAATGCAAAATCGACCAGCTATAGGGAGATAAAATAATGGAAAGAGCAAATAAAAAACCTATAAATATAGAAGGATCTCCATCGAACATCCTTCTACTATGCTTTAAAGCCATAGGAAGACCTTTTACCCCTAAAATTGCCAGTGGTGCGAGCATATATAAATGAGCAATATATGCCAGAATAATGGATACAGGAATTATAAGTATTTTATTTACATATCTATAATAATAAGATTCACTGTAATCGCTGCATGAGTAAGTGTCTGTTATACTTTTAAATGTATAAATAATGCCTTTTAAAAAAAGCCATATCATAAAAGCGCAGATAATAATAATTATATTGTTCAGAATAAGGGAGACAAGATTAATAAATAAAATTCCTTTGTTTATGCTTCGGGCAGTTCCTATAATTAATAATCCGTTACCAATAGCCATAATAATAATAGTTGTTAAAAATATTATCCTTGTAAGAAGGGGATATTCATTTATCTTTTTCTTTTTTGCATTGATAAAGAAGTTTACTATACCCCAGAGGATAAAGGCTATAAAGGCTATAAAGATGGACAGGAGAATATTTGCCATAAAGGGCAGAGAAGGATTATTGAAGGACAGTAAAGCGTTTCCTGTAAGTATTGCTATAGACGCCAGGGCAATCATTATTTTAGAAACTATTGTTATGCCGGCAAAAGGAGATTTTTTAAAAGGAGATTCGTATTTACCGGAATATTTTTCCAGACCTTCTTTAAATTCTACTATACTGATATATCTTTTAAGAGGATCCAATTCTATTGCTCTCATTACAATGTGTACAAGTTTTTTATCCGGTAGTTCCACAGGAGGAAATGTGAAAGGTTTTATGCTCGGATCATATCCGGTAAGCATCTGAAACAGTATTACTCCAAGGCCAAAGACGTCTGACCTTGGTGTTGACTGACCTCTCCCTTTGTACTGTTCAGGTGCTGCATAACCGGGAGAACCGTAACTGAAGGTATCGGTATTTTTATCAGGATTATAATAACGGGCTATTCCGAAATCTACCAGTTTTGCCTTTCCCTCCGGTGTTATAATAATATTAGAAGGTTTTAAGTCCCTGTAAACAATTGGTTTATGAAATGAGTTATGAAGATAATCCAGAATTTCAGCCAGTTCTACAGTCCATTTTATAGCTTTGTCTTTTTCAATTGTTTCATTACTGATTATTTCTTCAAGTGTTTTTCCTTCAATATAGTCCATTACAAGATAATCTTTTTCTTCCTGAGAAAAAATTCCATACATTTTAGGGAGACCTATGTGGTCAAATTTAACCATAAATTCAGCCTCTCGGAAGAAAATTTCCCTTGCCGTATCTGGTTCGATTCCCACTGTTTCTGTAAAAATGAGTTCTTTTATGACGAATTTTTTATCGTCCTTTATTCTTTCAACAAGATAAACATTACCCATAGAACCTTTACCCAACAATTTTACAACTCTGTAGATATTATTCAGTACAGTTCCTGTTTTTTGCACAAAAATCACCTCTAAATTTTAATATATCACAAAAAAATAAAAGGGGGTCATTTTTTTATAAGAAAATAATTCTGTAAAATTATTAGAACGGATATTTTCCTTCCATTACGCATTATGCATAATGAGCTAAATTGTAACCATGATGTAGTTATTTCCTGACAGTTCCTCATTACCACTCCAATTAAAAAGGTATCCGAAAAAATTATTTATCATTTCAGACATAATGTTTTTGCTCCTGTCACGTGTTACGCGTAACGCATTACGATTCTCATATAAAACCTATTGCTTTATGTCGACAAACAAATTAAAATACAGATAATATATTTTTGGAAAGGCAGATAATTATGAAATCTTTAGTACTGGCAGAGAAACCTTCTGTTGCGAAGGAAATAGCCCACACACTGGGGTGTAACACAAAAGGGAACGGCTATTTTGAAGGCTCTCAATATATTATAACTTGGGCTCTCGGACATCTTGTAACACTCAAAACACCGGAAGATTACGGAGATAAATATAAAAGCTGGACAGTAGATACTCTTCCTATGATACCGGAAAAACTGGAAACAAAAATTATTCCCGGGTCAAAAAAACAGTTCTATAATATTAAAGAAATTGCGAAGAGAAGTGATATAAACGAACTCATTATTGCCACAGATGCGGGAAGAGAAGGAGAACTTGTGGCAAGGCTTATTATGGAGCATATACACTGGAAAAAACCTTTTAAGAGATTATGGATTTCTTCTCTTACCAGACAGGCAATAAAAGAAGGATTCTCCAGATTAAAACCGGGAAGAGAATATGATAATCTCTTCAATGCGGCAAAATGCAGAAGTGAAGCGGATTGGCTTATAGGACTGAATGTCACCAGGGCTCTTACCATAAAATATAACGACCAGCTCTCTGCAGGAAGGGTTCAGACTCCGACCCTTTCAATGATGGTAAAAAGAGAGCAGGAAATAAGAAATTTCAGGCCTGTTCCTTTCTGGACCATTGAAGCCACAGCCGGAGGCTTTACCGCACAATATACGGATAAAAATAATAATGCCAGAATATTTGATAAAACTGAAGCAGACAATTTGAAAGGAAAACTTTCAGGTAAATCTGCCACAGTAAAAAGTGTCGTAAAGAAAGAAAAAAGCGAAAATGCTCCTCTGTTTTATGATCTTACGGAACTTCAGAGAGAGGCAAACAAAAGATACGGATTTACTGCACAGAAAACCCTTAAATCATTGCAGTCTCTTTATGAATATCATAAACTCGTCACATACCCCAGGACAGATTCACGATATATTACAGATGATATGGTTCCTACACTGAATATGAGATTAAATTCCCTCCCTTACGATTATAAAAATTATGTTTCGGAAATAATAAAGAATAAAATGTCTGTAAATAAGTCATCTGTAAATAACAGTAAGGTTACCGATCATCATGCTCTTTTACCTACGGAAGAAAAAGCACAGACAGGCAATTTAACACAGGAAGAAATGAAGATTTATAACCTGATAGTGAAAAGATTTATAGAAAATTTCTACCCTACTTTTAAATACGAACAGGTAAAGGTTACCCTGGACATTGACGGAGAAAATTTCACCGCATCAGGCAGAACCGTAAAGGACAGGGGATGGAAAAAAATAGAAGATAGATCAGACGGAGAAAAAAGTCTTCCAGAATTGAAAGAAGGTCAGAAATTCGATAAAGTCAAACTGGAATTGAAAAGCAGTCATACAGAACCACCTCCTCGCCATACGGAAGGAACACTCCTTACGGAAATGGAAAAACACTGTCTGGGCACACCTGCTACAAGAGCGGAAATAATAGAAAAACTCATAAATGTAAATTATGTGGAAAGACATGAAAAAAGCCTCATACCTACACAGAAAGGGAAACAGATTGTAGACATTGTAGTTACAGATCTCAGAAGCCCTGAACTTACGTCAAAATGGGAGAAAGAACTTGAAGATATAACAAAAGGAAAAAAACACAGAGAAGATTTTATGAAGGATATTGTTTCAAATACTGAAAGACTTGTAAAAGAAACGCTGCAGGCAGATAATTCTTACAAACACAGCAATATGATCAGTAAAACCTGTCCCGAATGCGGTAAAAATCTCCTGGCTGTTACAAAAAAAGATACACTGCTCCACACATGTTCCGATAGAAACTGTAAGTTCAAAGAAGTAGTGGGACGACTTTCTTATAAAAAATGTAAAAAATGTCACAACAAAATGGAAATGAAAGAAGTAAAAGGTGACACAATTTTTGTGTGTAAAAAATGCAACATAGAACAGAAGCTGTCAGAGATGGCAGAAGGAGGAAGGGCAAACAGGAAAGAACTTTCCAGTATTAACAGGAAAAACGACGAAGAATTTAAAAAAGCTGATAATCCTTTTGCAGCTTTGAAGGATTTTTTCAATTAGCCGTCTAATGTTTACGTAACGCGTGACGCGTGGGATGATAACCTGTATTACGAGCTTATCCGAAAAGTAATATTTATTTGCACCGCTGACATATAGTCAATGACTTTTCGGATAGGTTAAAAAAATATATTGTAGAAAAGCTCTAAATAAAAAGCCATTATGCAGAAATGATAATCATACTTTACCCGTCACGCGTTACGCGTTACGCGTCACGCTTCATAAAGAAAGGAGACTATTTATGGCAATAAGAGAAGGTGCCTGGGATTGTCCTGCCTGCGGGCAG
>JBEHWP010000587.1:0-4527 GCA_040217665.1 Vulcanimicrobiota bacterium | reverse complement strand
CCGTATTAACAGCCAGTTGTAAATTAAATAGACGCAAAATAGTAAATGTCTGTAAAAACAGGTTCTCTTTCAGGAGGATTATAGATTTTTCGGAAGAGCCTGGCAGTGGAAAGGTATGGGGCGACTTTTCGGATAGGCTCTTAGCTTATAATATTACCGGCAAGTTCTTCTACCTGTTTTAGATTTGCCATAAAACCCAGCATTACATTCATAAGGATATGCTCGGATAAATTCAATTTTTCTGCCACATCCTTATAAAATTTATAAGCCAGTCCGTCTGAGCCCACTCCCATACCCATCATCATACAGAGTATATCTGCCATATATACAATAGATGTTTCTATATACTCGCCATTCATTTGTTCGGAAAGATGGTGATAACGGATTATATGAATCATTTTATCACTGAAATTCCATTTCTCTGCTACAAGGCCGCCAAGTTCTGCATGATCTATACCTATTATTTTCTTTTCTGCTTCTATAAAAGTACAGCCATTTTTCAAAACATCACTCATTATCTGTTTAAAGGAATTTTTTACATATTTATCAAGTATTACTTTCCCTATATCTTTAATAAGTGCTGCCGTAAATATAAGTGACGAGTCGTGAATAGAGAATTCTTTTGCCAGTTCTTTTGCTATAAGGGCAGAAGAGATGGAATATTTCCATAATTCACCTTCACAGAGACAGTAACCTTTTTGTTCTTTTCTAAGATTTTTAGCCATACTTTTCATGAAAACCAGTTCTGCAACCTGATTTTTTCCGAGATAACTTATAGCCTGATCCAGAGAATTTATTTTCTTGGGTAAACCAAAATAAGCGGAGTTACATATTTTTAATATATTGGCAGTCATAGCCTGATCGTATTTAATTAAATCTACTAAATCAGATATTTTGCTGTCAGGATCTTCTGTGATGGAAAGGATTTTCGGGGTTGTTCCTGATACAGGGGGTAGATAATCTATGGCGGAGATAATTTTGTCTATTTCATACATATTTTTTTCTCCTCCTGTCCTGTTATGGTAATATACAATAGCCCTTTTTTTATGTCCAATCTCAGAGTTCTGTTAGTATTTTTCCCTGTATCTTCATAATCTATCTTCAGGTTATGTTGTTTCAATATAGTTTTTGTGGCTATATGATTGCGTTTACCTATGTTTAAGAAGTCTGTCTGACCCATAATTTCAGCAGCTCCTGCGACAGCGATTTTAAGGTTTTCTTTTTTTGCTCCCAGTTGATACATGGTTTCTAAAAATTTCGCTATACCTGTATCTGCAAACATATAAGGATTGTTCTGTGCTTTAACAGGAGAAAGTTTTGAGCTTGGAAACATAAAGTGCAATATGCCCCCTGTTTGAATAACGGGATCATACATGACGATTCCTATACAGGAGCCGAGCGAATGAGCAATTAAAACTGCTTTTGTATCACTGCTTGTTTTCATATCCGAAAGATTTACCAGAATATTCACAGGAAACCCTCTCTATTATAAATCTACTGAATTTAATTTAACTGTAAAATGAAACGTACTACCCCGGTTTAATTTACTTTCAACCCATATATTACCACCAAGGATTGTAACAAGTTTCTGTGCTATAGAAAGACCTATCCCGATGCCTTCATATTTCCTTGATAGAGAACTGTCTATCTGGGTGAAACTGTCAAATATTACATCCAGTTTATCCTCTGCAATACCAATACCGGTATCTGAGACAGAGAAATGAAGTGTTAACTTTTCATCTTTTTTAGATTTTTCCGGTTCAATTTTAATTACAACCTCACCTGTGTCAGTAAATTTAATAGCATTTTCTAAAATTTTGATAATTATAGTTTTCAATAACCGGCTGTCACCTTCCACGGTTTCCGGTATATCTTCTCTGATATAATGGAACAGACCGAGTCCTTTTTTCTCTGCGTCATTACGAAACGTTTTAACTATGTCGTCAATGAAAGGCCGTAATTTGAATGGAATTTCGTCAAGTTCAAAATGGCCGTCCTGTATTTCAGTAAGAGTAAGTATTTCGCTCAGAAGAGAAAATAGAGAATTACCTGCACATATAATTACTTCAACCCATTCTCTCTGTTCTGCCGTCAGTTCTGTATCCAGTAGTAGATTGGACATACCAAGTATGGCATTCATAGGTGTACGAAATTCATGATTCATATTACTCAGAAACTGGCTCTTTGTAATATTTCCAATTTCTGCTATGACTGCCATTTGATTGGCTTTTTCTATGGCCTGTTCAAGCTGCAGGTTTGTATCTTTTAATTCCTTTAATGTAGCCTCTGTAGATTTTTTTGTTTCCAGTAATTCTTTCTCTATTTTTTTACTTTCCCAGGCTACCTGTTCTAATTCACTTACTTTTTTGCGTAACAGGCCAATTTCATCTATAAGTTCTTCTCTGGTTTTGTCTATATCTCTCATAAGTGATATTTTATGATACTAAAAATTTCCTCCATCATATTGAATATAATGTTTAGAAAACTCTGACTTATAATTGCTTAGATTTTTTAGCAAGATCCAATATAATTTTCTTCAGTATATACTATCTTATAGTATTTTTCTGTTATCAATCTTACCAGATGATTTTCTTTTTTAAAATAAAGGATTTATAAAAATTAAAAAGAAATTATTTATATACTTTGTAAATATACAGGATCGTCGCGTCACGCGTCACGATAATATTAATGAGACCTAAAATTTATCTTAAGAAACATGAAGAAAATAGAGTTAAGAGCGGACATCCCTGGATTTTCAGTAATGAGATAAACAGTATTGAAGGGACATGCCGGGACGGAGATATAGTAGATGTCTGTGATTTTAAAAAGAAATATGTTGGTACCGGTTATTTTAATTCCCATAGTCTGATTACAGTAAGGATTCTTTCCAGAGAAGATACTGCCATAGATAGAACGTTTCTTTTTTCGCGTATTATGGACGCTCTTAATTATAGATATAAAATCACAGGTAAGAGAGATGCTTTCAGGATTATTTTCAGTGAATCAGATTTTCTCCCCGGCCTTATAGTGGATAAGTATGGTAAATTCCTTGTAATGCAGTTTTTGACCCTTGGTATTGATAAGTTTATGAATGATATTCTGGATATATTCAGAGAACTTCTTTCTCCTGCAGCTATCATTTTAAGAAATGATTCACCTTTTAGAAAATTAGAAGGTATTAAGCAGGAAAAGATAATCTTAGGTGGAATTCAAAAAGATGAACTTCGTAATGTTTCTATAGATGAGGGCTCTGTTCAATTTAAAGTAGATCTATGGGATGGACAGAAAACCGGTTTTTTTCTTGATCAAAGAGTTAACAGAGATTATTTTAGCAGTTTAAATCTTTCAGGAAAAGGACTTGACTGTTTTTGTTATTCAGGGGCATGGGCTTTAAGATCTGGAAATAAATCTTATGTGACCTGTATTGATGCGTCTGACTCTGCTATAGCACTGGCTGAAGCAAATGCTGCCAAAAATCTGTGTTCTGATAAAATGGAATTTATTAAAGAAGATGTTTTTGATTTTTTAAGTTCCTGTATTGCTAAAAAGAAATTTTTTGACTGGATAGTTTTAGATCCGCCGGCTTTCGTGAAAAATAAAAAGAAAGTTAAAGAAGCAATTGCCGGTTACAGAGAACTGAATTTAAGAGCAATGAAATTGCTTTTGCCGGGAGGTATTTTAATTACCTCTTCATGTTCTCATAATCTCAGAGAAGATGTATTTTTTAGAATATTAAAAGAAGCTTCTGGGGAAGCAAAAAGAGAAGCCAGAATAATTGCCTGTGGTAATCAGTCACCGGACCATCCGGTTCTTCTGTCTATGCCTGAAAGTAAATATTTGAAATGTATTTTTATGAATATTATATAAATGGTTATGGGTGTCGGGTGTTGGGTTAGAAAGCTTGAAAACCCAAAGCCCAGCACCTGAAACCTGAAACCTGAATTTTAGCTGAATTTAGGAAGTGAAGATTATGAAAAAACAGGATGACGTTACGTTAATAGAAAAATTTCTTAACGGAGATGAAGAGTCTTTTAAGCAACTTGTAGAAGGTTATAAAGATGATATTTTTAATACTCTTTATTATCTTCTTGGTTCCAGGGTTACAAAAGAAAGAACTGAAATACTTGCTCAGGAAGTTTTTCTGGAAGTTCACAATAATCTCAAAAATCTTGAAAATATAAGAGCTTTTACCATATGGTTATATCAACTTTCTCTCAATATGGCAAATTTTGAACTATCCAGGCTCAGAGATAAGAGCGCCGGTGATGGTTCTGATTATACCAATCCGGAAGAAGAGATAGAATATCTTTTTAATCATAAACAGGAAGAATTAATGAAGGATTCTGTAAAGAAGTATAAAACAAAGGAATTCAGAGATCTTGTATTTCAGGCCATTGAAATATTACCTGATGAATTGAGAACTGTTCTGGTTCTTAGGGATATTGAACAATTATCCTATGAAGATATGGCTTCTATACTTGATATGCCGGAAGAAAATATTAAAAACAGAAATTTTCTTGCCAAGAT
>JBEHWP010000586.1:0-4528 GCA_040217665.1 Vulcanimicrobiota bacterium | reverse complement strand
GTCCATATAGTAACAGATGAGGATATTGCCCGAAAAACCAGCTATGCTGTAAAGATTGGAGCAGTAACAGATGCAGCCAGACCACTTGTTCTTAAAAATGGCATGAAATCTGCAAAGCAATAAATATGATATTTCACAATTACTGAGGTGGACATAAAGGGAATATGAAAATAATGATGTTCAGGTCAGTAATTAATTTTTTCAGGAGGTTTTTTTATGAGTGTTAAAACACTTGTGTCTGTCTTAATCATGTCTCTGATTTTATCGTTAAATATTTCATGTAACGAAGAAAAAAGAGCTATTGCTTTGAACAATCAGGGATTGGATTTAGCCAGAGAGGGAAAATACGGTGAAGCCATTAAATGTTATGATGAAGCATTGAAATTGAATCAAAAACTGGAAACTGCCTGGTATAATAAGGGAAAAGCATTATATAGTAAAAATAACTATGACGAAGCAATAAAATGTTTCGATAAATCTCTGTCACTTGAGCCCAATCAGCCTGCAACGTGGAATGAAAAGGGACTCGTTCTGTCTTCAAAGGGCAATCATGATGATGCCATAAAATGTTTTGATAAGTCTCTTGAATACGATACTCTTAATGCCATAACATGGTATAATAAAGGTTTTTCTTTAAGTTCCCAGAAAAGATATGATTATGCTCTGATGTGTTATAATAAATCTCTGGAACTTCAGGCAAATAACGGTTTTGTTCTGAGCGCTAAAGGTTATGCTCTATCAAAACTGGATAAATATAATGAAGCTGTCACTGCTTATGATGAAGCATTGAAAATTGACGGTAATAATGCCATTACATGGCGTTATAAAGGTTATGCTCTGTCACAGATGGGAAAATATGATGAAGCCATAAAATGTTTCGACAGATCTCTGGAGCTTTCCCCGTCTGATGCTCTTACATGGAATGATAAAGGACTCGCTCTGGACAGTCAGAAAAAATACGATGAAGCCCTTAAATGTTATAGCAGATCCCTTGAAATTGATCCGAGTAAAGGTATAATATGGGATAATAAAGGTTATATTTTACTGACTCAAAAAAAATATAATGAAGCAATACAATGTTTTGACAGAGCAATTCAGCTTGATCCTGCCTATGGTGTTGCTTGGAGTGATAAAGGGACGGCTTTATATTATCAGAAAAAATATAAAGATGCAGTCACTTCTTTCAATAAAGCACTTGCCATTAATCCGGAGGATAAAGTGGCAAAAGATGGTCTTGAAAAAGCTTTAAATGCTACGGGGCAATGATTTTCAGCATGGTTGTATACTGAGGTGGTTGTCAGGAAATAATTACATCATACGTTTAGAACGTGACGCGTTACGCGTCACGCGTGACGGTATGGTAATAACCATAATTTGCCAAGGTTATTTTCTTACAGTTCCTATTGCCGGTGCGGTAATAAGACAGAGATTTATATGAAATTTTATCATTTTCGCGTCACGCGTCACGCGTCACGCGTCACGATTCTAAGGAGGTTTTATGGTTAAACATTATAAAGAGCTTAATCCGGAAGAGACGATAAAGAAATTAAAGGCTATTTTAGAAGAGAACAGTATTATTGCCTGTAAGCAGACAACAGGTAATGCTCTTAATTCTTTATATTCCTGCAGAGTAGGCATAAAGGATACGCCTGTTGGTGTAAACGGAAAGGGTATTACAGAGGATTTATCCCTTGCAAGCGGTCTTGCCGAACTGCTGGAAAGGCTGCAGAATCAGGTGATCATCAGTCCCTATGAAATCAGCCCTGAAGCTATGAAAAAATTCGGATTCATTTATGATGTTTATGAAAACCTACTTCCGTCGAGCCAGTATCCGCCTCTACCTGAGGATTTTAAAAAAGGTCACCTTTATGTATATAACTGTTCTACCGGTGATCTGTGGGATAAATACAGAGAATATATGGCAGATAAAAATAAAGAATTTCCTTTTATTCCTTACTATAATGTTAATGAAGATAAGCTGGAATATCTTCCTTATCGTTTTTTCTGGTATATCTACAGCACAAACGGCATGTGTGGAGGAAATAGTCCACAGGAAGCTCTTACCCAGGGTATGTGTGAAATATTTGAGCGTCATGTTCAGGCAGAGATTTATTTTCGGGAACTGACTCCTCCTACCATTCCTCATGAATATTTTAAAGAACATGCGACATATCAGTATAATTTAATTAAAATGCTTGAAGATACCGGATTTTATAAGATTATAGTGAAAGACTGTTCTCTCGGTCTTGGTTTCCCTGTTATAGGCACAGTAGTTATATTCAAGGATAAAAATAAATATGCCTTCAAGTTTGGTTCTGACCCTGATATGGCTATCGCTCTTGAAAGATGTCTTACGGAATTTTTCCAGGGTCGCAGAATATTTTATGATGACCTTCTTGCACCCATAAATACAGTACCTGTTTTTGATAAAGAAGAATATGAAAGACTTTATCTCTGGTACACTACAAGGGGTTACGGTCATTGTTCCCATAAGATTTTTGATAATGAATTTTCCTATGAATTTAAAGGTTTCCCATCTGTGAAATGTTCAAATCAGACGGAAAGATTTAATTCAGTCAAAGATCTTGTCAGAAATATGGGATATAATATTTTTGTAAGAGATGTTTCTTTCATGGGATTTAACTCCTATCAGATTATAATCCCCGGTCTGTCTGAGGAATTCTTCAATCATCTTAAATGGGATATGCTTGTGAGAAGTATTCCGAGAATGAATTATTTAAGCAGGCTGGATAAACTTAATAAAACTGAATTGAAAGAACTTTCCGTTGATATGGAATCTTTTCTGTCATTTATGAGGCGGGAAGGAGAAAAACTTTATCTTCTGGGAGAATATGCTCCTGCTCCCTATGTTTTTGAGGAAAATCCGTTGAATAAAATGAGCCTCAATGTTTTTATGACCTATCTCTATTATAATTTAAGAGATTTTGATAAAGCCTATAAATCATACTGTGAATTTGTAGACGGACTTGCCAGAGAGTGTGAAGCACTTCCCAGGCAACTCCATGCCCTCAGGGAATTTCTGGCTCTCTCGAAAGAGTATCCTGAAAATCTGGAAAAGATAAGAGATATTCTTATAGGAATTTATGATGATTATATAATAGATGATATCCTGGCTACCTTTAAAGATACAGATAATCTTGTAAGAAATGTGGTTAACTATGATCTGAATAATGACCTTGTTAACTGCTGGAATTGCGATAAATGTTCTGTGTCTTCTATGTGTCCCTATAAATATATTGAACAGGTTTATTTGAATGTAAAAGAAAAAATATGGAAAAACCCGATTGACCAGATGACATTGAAGGGTTTATTTTATTCAGGGCCTTCAAAAACTTCCTTATAACCCCCTTTTTTCTTTAAAGAATTTTACGGAGGTGGAGAAAAACATTATTGATGAGGCCAGAAAAAAAGCTATTCAGTTATATAAGGGAGGAACACACTGTTCCCAGGCAATTCTCTATTCAATAAATGATTTACTTGGCAATCCTCTGACAGAAGAGAAAATAAATCTTGTTTCCCGTTTACCTGTCGGCATAGGATATGGAGGCTGTTTTTGCGGCGCAGTAAGCGGCGGAGTCATGGCCATAGGGTTTATCATAGGAAAAAAATCATCGAATGATTATAGGGTTAAAGCTGCCTGTGAAGAACTTCATAGATGGTTTAAACATACCTGTAATGCTTCCTGCTGTAACGGAGCGACTAAACATATGAAATGTCGTGTAAATAAATATGATGAACATTGGGCCAATCTGACAGGAGAACTTGCCGGAAAGACGATGGAACTTATTTTAAAGTACAGCCTGCTGAAGTGAATATAAATAATTATAGTTAGTTTCATATAGTCGTAAATATTTTAAATAAAGAGAATAAATATATAAAATTTTAACAAATTATATTTATAATATCTGTTATTTATGTTATAATATTTATGGGTGATAAAAATGAAATCTTCAGAAGCATTAAAATTATTACAAATTTCCAGACCAACATTGACAAAATATGTAAAAGAAAAAAGAATAAAAGTAATAACATTGCCCAATGGCAGATATGATTATGATAAAGACAGTATATATGAAATAGTAATGCATGGTGTTAAAAGAAAAACTTATATTTATGCAAGGGTTTCTACATTAAAGCAAAAGCCAGATTTAGAAAACCAGATAGAACTATTAAAGCAATTTTGTTTCAGTAATGGTTATCAGATTAATGGTATATTCAGTGATATAGCAAGTGGTTTATCCTTCGAAAAAAGGAAAGATTTTTTCAAATTACTGGATGAAATCCAGGAAAAACGAGTAGAGAGAGTGGTAATAACATATAAAGACAGACTCAGCCGTGCTGGTTTTGAATTATTTAAATATTTATTTAATAAATACAATACAGAACTGATAGTAATGTCAGAAGTAGGAAGTAAAAAACTGGACAGTGAGGAGATATTTGAAGAAATAGTCAGCCTGTTACACTGTTATTCAATGAAGTTATATTCTTCCCGTAAGAATAAACAGAT
>JBEHWP010000585.1:0-4528 GCA_040217665.1 Vulcanimicrobiota bacterium | reverse complement strand
TTTCAAGAAGTTCATCTAAATCTTTATCTATCATATAATCGGTTTTAACAAGACGTGAAAAAATCTCCTTACCTGTAGCAAAAGACTGTTCTTCTCCCGGTTCCATGGTTTTCAAAAAAAAAGCAAAATCACTTATGGCTTCTCTGGCTTTCATAGAAGCTTTTTTGAAATCTTCTTCAAAAGCAGAAGATATTTTCCCGTAAATATCTTTTATTGTATCCATAAATTCAATGCCGCAGAGAGCAGTCTGAGAAGAAACCCTGAGAAATACAGGAGGACATTTGACTAAATTATCTTTTGCTTCTCTGAAAAGCTGAGGAATACTTTCCATTTTCTTTAATATCATTTCTGCCGTATATTCCATAGGTCTGAAGGATTTAAGCATAAGGGTATTTATACCGTCAAGAGCTTCATCCAGATATACCTGAGGATTTTTTTCCCAGTGCCTTATATGTTCTATACGTAACAGATACATTTCTATGTCCCTTAAAAGAAATACTCTGTCTATTTTATTATCAGAATTCAAGTCATCTGTTAAAATATTCCGGGCCTGACTCTTAAAATTATAAAGTTTTGTCAGGGCATCATGGCGGCTCTCCGGGGAAAAACTGCCTGTTAACGCATCATAAGAAGATAATCCTAAATAAGATGCAAAACCCGGTTCATAATCATATTTCCATTTAAGATAATTCTCAACTAACTGTTCAAATTTTTGATTTTCCATAAAATACATATCATCCTAACTTAATAAAAATCGTTACACTTTTCACTCTTCACTTTTCACGACTCGCTACTTCATATAAACTTACATAATAAAAATTTCCTTTATATCTTCAACCCTGTATGGCTTTGTAACAACTCCCTTAAAACCATATTCTTTGTAATTGGAAAGTACGGGATCACTTGAATAACCGCTGGACACTATGGCTTTTACATCAGGATCTATTTCTACAAGATGTTTTATTGCATCTTTACCTCCCATACCGCCGGGAACAGTAAGATCCATAATGACCATATCGAAAGGCTCTCCCCTGTCTTTTGCCTGTTTATATAATTCTATTGCTTCTGCTCCGTCACCGGCAAATTCAACAGTATATCCGAGATGCTCAAGCATTTTACCTGATACTCTTCTTACAAGAGCTTCATCATCCATTAAAAGAATCTTTCCCCTGCTGGACAGAAGGCTGATTTTTTCTTTCTTTAAATCTGCAGTTTCTTCGGAAATAATATCTGAAACCAGAGGTTTTTTATGAACAGCAGATACAGAAAAACTTAATAATTTCCTTGTTAATTTCATGGCTCTTGATGAAGCTTTTTCCGCATCTACAAGTAATTCATAAGGTTCATCCTGAGGTCTGACAGATATTTTCAGAAGAGAAATATTACCCATTACTGCCATAAGAAGATTGTTAAATTCATGGGCAATTCCGCCTACAAAAATACCGATTTTTTCAAGTTTTTCTTCATTAAGTATTTCTTTTCTGGATTCTTCTCTTTCCTCAAGAGGATGAAATATGAGTAATGTACCTGCAATCCTATCCTTTCTGTCAAACACCGGTGAACAGTTACCTTCAATAATATGTTCTGTGCCGTCTCTTCCTATTAATATCTTTTGAAATTTCAACGAATTTTCTCCGGGAAAAGGTTTCTTCCACTTTCCACCACTTTGTTCATCTATTATATAAAAAAATTCTTCAAAATTTTTGCCTGATACTTCTTTCTGTGTCCAGAGTGTAAGTTTTTCTGCTGCCTTATTAATGAAGATAATATTACCTTCCAGGTCAATTGAAATAATGCAATCAGGCATAGACTGCAATATGGAAGAAAGTTTTTCTCTTTCCATAGACAGAGCCTCATCCGCTCTTTTATGTAATGTTATATCATCTATAAAACCTTCAATATACATGAGTGAATCATCGGAAGAAAATACGCCATGTCCCTGTTCCCACAGCCATTTTTCTTCTCTGCTCATGGATATAATTCTATAAATAAGTTGAAAAGGTTTTCTCTCATCCAGAGCAGTTTTGATCTGTTTCAGCACATATTCCCTCTCATGAGGATGTACAAGTTCTCCATAAGAAATATCCCTGTTTTGAATTAAAGATAAAGCCGTGTATCCTGTCAGGTTAAAACATCCGTCACTGACAAATTCCATAGTTCTTTTTTCATCAGCTTTTCCTCTGTAAGCCATGCCGGGTAAATTACTCATAAGAGAAGTAATCATGTTCATATTTTCTAAAACTTCTTCTTTATTATGTTCATTTGAATTATTCACCGGAGTCCCCCTTTAAAATCGTGATGCGTGATGTGTGACGCGAGGATTACCCTGTATAAATAATTCTTTTTATGAGTCTATCATCCTTCTAAAAAGAGAATAATAAAATCTCTTAAAATTCCATATCACGTTTTCGAATAAAAATTTGCATCATTTTTGTCTGTTTTATTACCAAGAATTCTGTCTATAGCTTCTATAAGTTCTTTATGATCAACAGGTTTTGTAATATAACCATCCATACCATATTCCATGGATCTGTCACGGATTTCTCTGATTGCATGAGCAGTAAGGGCTATTATTGGAATATGTTTTTCATTTCTTTCTTCTTCCCTTATTTTGCTGGTCGTCATAAAACCGTCCATTTCAGGCATTTGAAGATCCATGAGTATAAGATCATAGGAATTTTGTTTCAGAGCAGAAAGAACTTCAAAACCATTTGAAACAAAATCTGCTGTATAACCGGATTTTTTTAAATAGTATTGTATAAGCTTGTGATTCAAAATATTATCTTCTGCAACCAGAATATGCTGTTTTTTCAAATAAATTCCCCCACATAATGACTTCGAGTTACAAAAACTCGCCTGACTTATAATTTTACCACTTATTTACAAAAATATACAGAGTACAAAAAAATTCTCTTAATAAAGATTTTCCTACCATTACGCATCACGAGAGTATTAATAGACATAAAATTTTATCTTTTCACTGATTTTATCTTTTGCTTTTACCTGTACAGTATGCGTTCCCTGAACCAGATGCCATTTAAAAACAAAAGGAGTTTTTGTTTTACCTGCCAGCTGTCCGTCTATATGCCAGGAAATAATTCCCGCTCCTTCAGGGGCTACTGCTTTCATATGTATTACCTGAAATTCCTTACGAAGTACAGGGTCTACTTTAAATATATCTCCTGTTGAAGGAAATACGACGACAGGTCTGTTACCTGAAGGATTTTCAAGGAAAGTTAAAATATTTTCAGAAGGCATGTTTCCCTGTTCCTTCATCCAGTTATAATAGAGAGGAGGATATATTTCATAAATTTTTTTAAATATATATTCGTGAGGACAACCAGAGGAGGCAGGGCTGTTTGTTCTCCTGTCTATTTTAACCATTCTATGGACTTTACAGACTCTGTCCGGCACTGTGCCTTTTACGAAATATTCTTTTACCCTCTCCGTACAGTAAGGGCCCGGTATATCTCCGGAAGAAGGGCAAATATTTAAAGAAATTATCTTTTCCGGTACTGTAAACTTCCTTTCTCTCCCCGGATATTCTTTGTTCAATAAATACATTATATCCCTGAAAATCGGCCCTGTTCCTGTTATACCTGAAACCTCTTCCATAGGGTCGGCATTAAAATTACCGGCCCATACGCCAACAGTAAAAGAAGGAGTATAACCTATTGTCCAGTTATCCCGAAATCCCCTGGACGTTCCGGTCTTGGATGCACAGGAGAAAGGAAGATTAAGAGGGTTTTCTCTGCCAAAAGCAGGAACTCTGGCTTTATTATCAGACATAATATCTGTAAGTATAAAAGATGTTTCAGGGGAAAATATTCTTTTCTCAGTATTTTCAGAGGGAAAATAAATTTTATTACCTTTATCGTCTCTTAATTCTTTTATAACATTCAGAGATTTAACAATACCGCCTCCGGCAAGTCCGCTGTAGGCTCTTACCAGTTCCATAAGGGTAACTTCACCATCACCCAGGGTAAGAGCCACTCCATAATAATCCGGCTCTTCAGTGAGACTTTCGAAACCAGCTTCATGAAGCTTTCCAAGAAGTCCTTCCACCCCTACCTGCTGTTCTATCTCAATGGCAGGAATATTATAAGAACATCCCAGAGCCTGACGAAATCTTACAGGGCCATGAAATCTGTTATCATAATTACGGGGAACATAAATACCTTTTTTTGTAGGTATATTCATCGGCAGATCTGCTATCAAATCGGAGGCTTTAAATCCATGTTCAAGAGCAAGGCCATAGGTGAAGGGTTTCAGAGTCGATCCTGGCTGACGAAGAGCAATACAGGCATTTACCTGGCCTTCAGAGGAAAAAAAATCAACAGAGCCTGCCATGACAAGAATATCTCCTGTCCTGTTATCAACTATCAGAACAGCGCCATTTGTAACACCTCTATCTTTAAGAGAAGCTATGGTATTTCTCAGTATTTTCTCAACCTCTTTCTGAAGATAAAGGTCAAGTCCTGTTCTTATCTGTGATATACCGGACATATGTTTCTCTGAAATTTCTTTT
>JBEHWP010000584.1:0-4543 GCA_040217665.1 Vulcanimicrobiota bacterium | reverse complement strand
GGTTGTATATTAGATCCATCTAATAAAGCAGATGTTAATTGAACCAGCCCGTCATTATCTCCGCTCATAAGAGTCCAGCTTACTTTCATTGCATTGCTATAATCACCGTCCCATATCCAGACAGGTCCTTCCCAATGACCTTTAAGCATAGTTCCCCATGTGTAATATTTATTCCTGCTGTTTATATCTGTTTGATTGGTATTAATGGATACAATAAAATCTGACGTTGGAGATAAATCTTTTGGCCCCGGATGATTAAAAACAATAAAAGTACCTATATCAGCAAGAGGAGAGCCTGAATTAGGTGTTCCAAGTGTTACCAGTTTTGTAAATGCACCACCCTGAGCAATATAAGAGCGGGAAACAAGTCCTCCCATAGAATGACCGATAAGCAATGGAGGAGCCTGAAGGTTCAAACCCTTTATCCTGTTTAACAGGTCATTACCATTTTCCTGAATATGTTTTGTCCAATCATACTGATAAACCCAGACTTCATGCTTATCATAAAAACCTCTGTCCTTTAAAAAGGATAACCAGTTATTCCAGTTGGATACATTTTCTGACATCCCATGAATAAATATAACAGGATTTCCCGTTCCTCCAAGTTTTTTAAGATAACAATCATTAATTACAGCAGTCTGATTATAAGGAGAATCACTTGAAGGCGTTGCAGTCGGAGATAATACAGTCGCAGGTGTTGCAGTCGGGGATACACTGGTATTTGGGCCGGTATCACTTCCACAACCACCGGTAATAAGCAGAAATAACACTGAAAAGTAAATTAAAAAAAATTTCATAAAAAAATTCCTTTCTTCAATAGTTTCAGTATATGTTGAGTATCTTATTTTGTCAATTTAAAGAGTATGACCATAGGCCAGTTAAGAAATCTCTTTGCTCTGGGGAATTTTTCTATAAAATCTGCTGTACAGAAATATTCCTTAAAAGACTCTATTGTCAGACCTGATTTAATAATGGCATTTACGAAATCAGACATCTGATTCGGATAACCTTTCGGCCTTATTTCTTCTCCCGTATCAGAATCTTTGAAATTGGCCTGTACATCAAGGAGCATCATTGAAGGATGCATGGCTGTAATAAATATCTTCCCATTTTTCTTACATACCCTTTTTGCTTCTTTAAAAAAATAAAGAAGATTCTCTATATGTTCAAGGACAAGAGAACTTATGACAAAATCAAAATTTCCATCAGGAACAGGTAATTTATCGGACAGATCATGACAGATAAATTTCACTTTTTCACTGCCCTTTTTCCCAAGTGCTTCTTTGAGCATACCGGAAGATATGTCTAAAGCTGTAACAGAAGCGCCTTTTTCTGCAAATTTTATCGAATGACGACCTGTGCCGCATCCGAGATCTATAACGGATTTACCCTTTACATTAAAGGTAAACTCCTCTCCGAATACCAGTTCATCAAGATTTACCATGGGGTTGCCGTCTTTTTCATAAACAGGAGCCCACCGGTCATAACCGGAAGCAGTATCCAATTCTTTAATAATCTTCTTTCCTTTATTCTGTATTTCATCTGCAATATTCTTCGCAACAACTTCCAGTCTTTTCCAGGTATTATCTTTTTCACCGGCTAAAATTTTATTTCCCGTGACATCAAATTTAATATTGCTCAACCCTCTCATACCGAGATGTCTGATTTTAACAACCCTGCATTTCAGCACCAGTTCTTTAACTCCAATAAATGCTTTATCTCCGCAGCATATAACATAATCTTCAATACCGGAAAGTTCCCCTGCAAGCCTTTTAAGATTATCTTTTCCCAGGATTTCTTCTTTATCCGCTTCACTTCTCCCGGTTTTTTTCTCATATTCAACTCTGTCCCAGGCATTTGTAATGGTAATGTCTTCATAGGTAATTTTATATGGCAAAATTTTCTTCTCATTTAAAATATTCATAAGTATTTCCAGGTTTTTTCCGGTTATTTTCGCCGCAGGTCTTTTAAGGCTTTCTTCATGTCTTCCCGGACAGGAAAAAACAAAGGCTACATGCTTTTTTATTCCCGGTTTATGGTGAATCATGGACATATATTTTAAAACCCTGTGAATTTCATCTTTATCAAAAGATTCTTCCTTTAATATTTCAGACATCTCTCCTTCTCTAAAACCCTGGAATTTAAGATTTTCTATTATGTTAAATTTCTCTTTTTCTATTTTATTCCTGAGAAATTCAAGTGTTTTATCATTTACAAACCACATATTATATCTCCTTTTATTCTAATTACCGCACCGGGTGAATTAGTAACCATTTTACCTGTTACGTTACTAAGAGCCTATCCGAAAAGTCGCCCTATACCTTTCCACTTCCAGGCTCTTCCGAAAAATCTATAATCCTCCTGAAAGAGAACCTGTTTTTACAGACATTTAATATTTTGCGTCTATTTAATTTACAACTGGCTGTTAATACGGTATATATTTTTCTCCAGAACCTGGCAGTGGAAAGGATGAGAAAATAAATATTACTTTTCGGATAGGCTCTAATTACCCGATTTGCTCTTCAAATCTTCCTCCCAAATGTTTTGCCAGAAATTTTTCCGCAGCAGAGTAAAATTTTATTCTGTTTTCCGGCCTGACAATGCTATGACCTTCATCTGGAAACAGGATATATTCATGTTCAATACCTTTATTTTTCAAAGCATCTACAATCTGTTCCGACTCAGACTGTTTAACACGGGGATCATTGGCTCCCTGTACTATAAGCAGAGGAATTTTTATCCTGTCTACATGAAAGAAAGGAGAACGGGATTTTAAAAATTCTTCTTCTGTATCAGGATTTCCAATTCTCTTAACAAACAATGCTTTATTCTCTGTGATCCAGTAAGGAGGGATAGTGTTCATGAAAGTTATAAGATTACTTATCCCATAAACATCTACTGCACAGCAGAATAGATCAGGTGCAAAGGTTGCTCCTGTGAGAGCTGCATATCCTCCGTAGGAACGTCCGAAAATAGCAATCTTTTTTGGGTCTGCAATATTTCTCGAAACTGCCCATTTCACTCCGTCTACCAGATCATCAAGCATATGTCCGCCCCATTCCCTGTCACCGGCATTAAAAAAATCCTTTCCGTAAGATGCGGAGCCACGATAATTAATCTGAAGACATGCATAGCCTCTGTTTGCAAACAATTGAACTTCCGGAGTAAAAACCCATATGTCACGACTCCAGGGTCCTCCGTGTACACGTAATACAAGAGGGAGATTTTTCCTCTCTTTTCCCGGCGGAAATGTAAGATAACCATGTATTGTCAGACCGTCACGGGAAGTAAATGATACCGGTTCCGTATCTGCCAGAGTATAATTATTTAATTCCGGGTGCTCCGAAAAAATAAACTCACCTTTTTTTGTCCTTCTATCATAAATATAATGACATCCCGGGTTTGTATCTCCGGAAAAACTGACAATCCATACTGTATCATTATTATTTCTTTTTATGTCGATATCTCCTCTGTCCAGTTTTCCAATAGCTTCAAAATCATCTTTTATTGTCTCATCCAGTATCAACCATTCAATCCTGTCTTTATAAAATGCCACAGCCTGAATTTCATAACTATCCGGTTCTATCATGGTAAAAATGACATCATAACGCGGGTCTTCAGCTATAATTTCCCTGGTACCTGTAGCAATTTCTATTCTAACCAGACAGGCCGTATTGGCATCTCTGGAATCGCTCAGGTAAATATATTTGCCATCTTTACTGAAACAGACAGGCTTACAGTTCATACTATCTTCTAAATCCCAGGTACACAGGATCTCCCAGGGGGAGTTTTTATTTTTTCTGATTAACAGATCAGAACCTCCGTCAGATCTTCTGGATATAGCAGCTCTTATATTAAATTCTGAATCATTTAACCATCTGGCTACATTACCGGGATTTTTAGCTACAGGTTCCAGTTCTCCCGAATTAAGATGAAGTTTGTAAACATCATGTTTTTTATGGTCCTCTTTATTCATACCGATGAGTATTTCATCTGGAAAATGTCTGTCATACTTGATTATTCTGACCTGAACGTCAGGGAAAGGGGTTAAATTTTTAATCTCTTCCGTTTCCAGTTCAACTGAATATAAATTCCAGTTTTCATTACCTCCCGCATCCTGAAGATAGATCATATGTTTCATATCATAGGCCCAGAAATAATTTATTATACCTCTATGTTTCTCTTTTGTTACGACTCTGTCGTCTTCATGGCCAATAGTTTTAACCCATATATTCAATACATTATCTGCAGGTGCCAGATAGGCTATCTGTTTCCCGTCAGGAGAGATTTCAGGTTTTAATTTTACAGGATTTCCGAAAAGTATTTCTTTTGGAATAAGTTCAGTCATAATGTCACACACCTTTCATGTCAGATTCTAATTTTCGTTTTACAAGATATTCTTCACAGATAAACATGGCAGGAACAATGAGTAGCATAAAGAAAACCGCTAAAAATTGCAATTTCTTCACAACAAGTACAGACATATAGTTATCTATATTGGAACCGAAGAAACTGTTCATCTTTATATTCAGTGTTATTCCTG
>JBEHWP010000583.1:0-4544 GCA_040217665.1 Vulcanimicrobiota bacterium | reverse complement strand
GATATATAAAAAATGATATTTCCCGGGAGAGGAGAAATCTGGCTTGTCGAATTTTCCCCGTCTGTAGGAACAGAAATACAGAAGATAAGACCAGTTCTTGTAATTTCTAATGATATAGCCAATAATAAAAGTTCAAAAATTACTGTCATACCTTTGAGCAGTAAAGTAAAATTTATAGCTATTATGGTAGTAATAGAACCGGATGAAGAAAATTGTCTTGATAGACAGAGTGCTATAAGAATTCCTGATATTACAACTTTTGATAAAATTAGATTTAAGAGTAAAATTGGAATTTTAAAATCAGAATATATGGCAGAAGTTGAGAAAAAAATAAAAACACATTTAAATTTGTGAGGTGAATAGTGGAAAGTAAAAAGAATAGGACACTACTCACTATTCACTAACAACTATCCCCGGTTCTGTCACAACGAAATATGAGAATTTGTTCCTCCCGTCACGCATTACGCGTTACGCGTTACGATTCTCATATAAATAAAGATACAGGAAGTGATTATAAAACATGTGGAATAAGAAAAGAGATAAAATTTTTCTTTTTTATATAGAATTTGGAAACGGAGTAAGCCCTTTCAGACAGACAAAAAGTATTCAAATAGGTATTCTGTCAATAGGCACTTACCTCAAAGAAAAAGGCTATAATGTTCAGACTTTTTTTGACTGTTATCCCGATACAGATGAGCTTAAAAGGCTTATATCCTGGGAAAGAGTCAGGGTAATAGGTTTTTATACCACTATGGATAATATCTGCAGAGTTCAGGCTTTAACGGATTTTATAAAAGAGAATTTCCCGAAAATAATCGTAATATTCGGAGGGCCTCTTGCCACCATAAGGCCTGCTCTCTTACTTGAAGAGGGAAGAGCGGACATAGTGGTAAGATATGAAGGGGAATATACCATGGAAGAACTCATGGATTATTATTATCATGATAAAGGCTCTCTGGAAGATATAAAGGGAATAACTTATAGAGATGGCAATGAAATCAAACATAATCCTGACAGGCCTTTTATAGAAGATCTGGATGAACTGCCCATTCTTGACAGAGATCTTGTGCCTTTTAAAGAGGATTATCCAATACTTCTTACAGGAAGAGGGTGTCCTTATAACTGCACCTTTTGTTTCCAGGGCACAGGCCACTATTATCGTATGAGAAGCGTTGAAAATATAATGAAAGAAGTAGACGGTTTACTGGAACGATACGCAGATCCTGTTTATATCTCATTTGATGATGATGTTTTTATTACAGATCGTGACAGAGCACTTGCACTGTGCAGGGAGCTTAAAAAGAGAAAAGAGCTTCGCCCCGGATTTCACTGGTTTTCCGAAACAAGAGCAAATATTTTATATAAATATCCTGAACTTATAAAAGAAATGAAAGAAGCAGGTATTGCAGTACTTCAGTTCGGAACAGAGTCTGCAAATAAAAAAATGCTTGAAGCCTATAATAAGATGATAACAACGGAACAGGTTGAATTTACGGTAAAGAAATGTGTGGAAGAAGATATATTTCAGATAGCCACTACATTTATGCTGGGAGGTCCCTTTGAATCAAGGGAAACAGTTGAAGAAAATATAAATTTTGCAAAAAAGCTGATCAGAATGGCACCGGGAAGAATAAGGATAGTAGATGGTTTTCTCATACCCCTTCCTGGTACCCCTATAGGTGATCATCCTGAAAAATACGGCATTATTCTATTAAAACCTTACTGGAAAACAGGAAATAGCGGAGGAAGTGAATGTATTTCCGAAACGGTAAATTTGAAAAGAGGAGAATTACTTGAACTCAAGAAGGTTTTTGACAGAGAACTTATGATAACCATGGAACAGGAACTGATGAATATACCCAGAAAGCAGGTAGAAGCCATATTCAGTATGTTAACTGAAGGCATTCAGGCTCTCTGGTATGATCTTCTCTCTTCAAATACAGCTCTTAAAAGATATTTCAATTTTAAAGATCATGGTATATACAAAACGTTTCATGAATTAAAGGATTTTGATGCATATTTTCCTCAGAGAACCGATTTCAGTTATGAACTGTCAGAAGACCGTATAACACTGGATCGTTTCGGGAGAAAATATCTGCTTAATCCTTTTGAATCAAGAATTCTTATTCTGAGTGCCGGCAGGATAAGATTCAGAGAAATGGTCTCCATATTAAAAGAAGAATTCCCCGAAAGTTCTACGCAAAAAATACTGGACTTTTACAGAAAAATGGATGATATATACGGTATCGTCTTTGCAAAGGTTTAGTTGGCAATGGTGAGTGGTGAAAAGTGGATAGCGTCTTATTCTTTTCACTTTTCACTACTCACTCAAATTAAATTCTACTAACCTGAGCATAAGCATTTCATAAACATTTTCCTCCCGTCACGCGTTACGCGTTAAGCGTTACGAGAGTATATATGTATTATTTATGCTTACCTCAGTAATAAGTTATGAAATACATATTTAGGTGAAGGGAAATTTTTTTAAATGAAGAAAAACATATAATCTATTTTATACGAAAAACTAACAAATGATTGAATTATAATTTGTTTTTTCAAGAGGAAGGAAGGAAAAAATGAAATATTATGAACTGACTCATCCCCAGAAAAGAATCTGGTTTAATGAAGAAAAATATGAAGGAACATCCTTTGCAAATATCGCTTTTACAGTTAAATACAGAGAAAAAATAGATTTTTCTCTTTTAGAAAAAGCTATAAATACAGTAATTAAACAGAACGAAGGCCTCAGAATAAGACTTAAAAAAGCAGACACCGGTTATGTCCAGTATGTACTTCCTTTTATTGATTACGTACCGGAATATCTGGATTTTTCCGATAAAGATGAAATTGTTATTAATCAATGGCTTAATAATAAAACAAATGAACCTTTTACCCTTGTAGACAGCGATCTCTTCAGCTTTTTTCTGATAAAATTCAATGACAGGGAAGAAGGATATTATCTGAAAATACATCATATTATTTCAGACGGCGGAACTGTAGATCTCCTGTTCAGAGAAATCGAAGAATATTATGACCTTCTTAAAAATGGTAAAGAACCTGAAGAAAAATCCTATCCTTCGTACCTTCAGTTTATATCGGATGAAAAAAAATATCTTGAATCTTCAGAGGCTGAAAAAGACAGGGAATTCTGGTTAAATTATTTTTCTCCTTTACCTGAAGAAGTAAAACTTTCAGAGAAAAAAATAAAGTCAGATAATATTTCTTCGAAATATAAGTGTATTAAAGTACCTTCTGACGTGAATGAAAAAATATATGATTACTGCAGAGACCATAAAACATCGGTCTTTAAACTCATTCTTTCATGTCTTGCCATATATACAGGGAGAATGACTTCTACAGACGAAACAGTCATAGGAAGCGGAAACCACAACAGAACCACACAGGATCAGAAGAAAATGACAGGTATGTTCGTAAGTACAATTCCTTTTAAAATAACACTGGATAAAGATATGGATTTTATCACTCTGGTGGAAAAAACAGGTAAAGATGTAAATAATATTATAAAAAACCATTCAAAATATCCCTTTGATCTGCTTGCAGGAGAACTGAGAAAAAATTATAGCGTAAGACCCGATTATATTATGAATATAACCTTTACAGGTCTTCCTCTCCCGGAAGACGGAAGGAAGAGTCTTGAACGTATTGTTCCCGATACTGAAATATCCGAAATAGCAATTCATCTTCTTGAAAAAGTGGAAAACAATAAAAAATATATAGAACTTGAGTGGTCCTATCAGACAGAAAAATTTGATGAAGAACATATAGACAGGACTCATTATTTACTCTGTCAGCTTATGAGCGATGCCCTGGGGGAACCTCATAAAAAAATCTCACAGATAAAAATGTGTCCTCCTGAAGAAGAGATTATCTTTGAGCAGTTTAACAGAACTTTTTTCGAAGTGCCTGAACATATTACAGTCCAGGAATTATTTGAATCTCAGGCAGAACTTCATCCTCATAAGCCTGCCGTAGTATATGAAGGACAAGAGCTTACCTACGGGGAATTGAACAGGCAGGCAAATCAATTGGCCGCAAGATTAAGGGAAGACGGACTGAAACCTGACCATCCTGCAGGAATACTCCTTGAGAATTCTCCTGAGATGATAATAAGTATTCTGGCAATACTCAAAGCCGGCGGGTGTTATCTTCCTGTAGATCCCGATTACCCTTCTGATAGAATATCTTATATGCTCTCCGATAGCGGTGCAAAAATCCTTCTCACTAAAAGAACTTTTTATAATAAATTTACCTTTGACGGCATTGTCTATAATCTTGAAGAGAGGAATTTTTTCCGTGGAAACAATGGAAATCTCGAAAACGTAAATAATTCCCGTAATCTTGCCTATATTATTTATACATCAGGAACTACAGGAAAACCTAAAGGTGTAATGATAGAACACCATTCCCTTGTTAATCTCTGCATATATTATATAAATACCTGTGGCTTTACAGAGGAAGATAATTCTGCAAAATATGCAGCTCCTGCCTTTGATGCTTCAGTAGTGGAGATTTTTCCTCCTCTT
>JBEHWP010000582.1:0-4549 GCA_040217665.1 Vulcanimicrobiota bacterium | reverse complement strand
TGATGGTATCTATACCATATCTCCTGTAGAAGAAGTAACAGGCAGTGTAACAAAAAAATATACTTTCGGAAGTGATATGACCCATCTTTTTGTACTTATAGAAAATACATCTATGAGTTCAAATGCCAAAGTAAGTGTTTCCGCTTGGAAA
Organism: Vulcanimicrobiota bacterium; assembly: GCA_040217665.1. Taxonomy (GTDB): domain Bacteria; phylum Vulcanimicrobiota; class SpSt-956; order SpSt-956; family JAKJGF01; genus CALARM01. The sequence goes on along the minus strand of JBEHWP010000582.1, from coordinate 4,398 downwards.
TCGTGAGTCGTGAAAAGTAAAAAGTGAAAAGTGAAAAGTGGAAAAACTGGATTTTACTTAGTTTTTACTTTTTACTAATTAAAGGAGTGAGTAATATGTACAAAAAATATTTTCTTCTTACAGTATTTTTTACATTATTCTTATCTGCCGGATGCGGAGACGGAAGCAGTCCCGTATTACCTGTTTATACTCCAACACCGGTTCCCACCTTTGCCACTGTCACACCAACCCCTCGTATCATATCATTTTTAACGGAAACAGATGTTAAAATGGCAACAATTTCAGCAAAAGACGGTGGAACTCTGACAGAAGGTAATATGACCGTGGATATTCCTCCCAATGCTCTCGCAAATGACGGAAAGATAGAAATAGCCAAAGTAAAAATTAACAACATGACATCATCCGATGTAAATGACGGGGATATATACAAAATATCTTCCGGAAATGAAGATGAAGTAGATGAATTACAGGAGCCTGCCATAGTAAGAATAAAAGCCGACAGCCAGCAGAGGCCTCTCACATGGAACGGAGGAGAATGGCTCCCTCTGGATTATTCATATGACTCCAACACAAAGGAAATAGTGATAGAACTAAACTGCCTTGATGAAGATATTAATGAATGGACGGAAGAAGCAGAAGAAGAAGGGTCAATAGAAGAACCCATTATAGTCGGCATAGGCACATCAACAGATTATCAGTATTCTATTATAAGCAGTAAAAACCGGTTCAAAATATTCTACTGTAATGAACAGGATAAATCCTATGCACAGGCAATCGGGAATGCAATAGAAGAAGCCTATGATTATTTCAGCGGACTCGGATACAGGGCGCCGGTAAAATCGGCTCTTACATCAGGCACATCAGATTACATTTATACCTATATCTATCCCTCTGCTTCCTCACCTGATTATGAAAAGACCAGCTGGGGCGTTGCAGGAACTAAAGGTTATCTGGCCTTTAATAAAAATTCCCTGAATATTAATGAAAACCTGGGGAAAAGCACGTGCTATCATGAAATGCTTCATTTAATTCAGTTCGCCTATGGCAACAGGAATGTATATCCTGACTGGTTTGACGAGAGTATGGCAGTAGCCATGCAGTATTATGGCATGAATAAAACTCAGGAAATGTATGATCTGGCCGGATGCAGATGGGATTATGATATTTTATACAGTCCTTTCAATTCCACATCCGGATATTACAATAGATATATACTCTGGAGTTATATAATAAAAAAACAGAATCCAGCTATTTTACATAATATTATGGTAAACTTTCAACCGAAGGATAGTATTAACAGATTTAATACAGTAATTCAGGAGGCCACAGGCAAAGATTTTGTAACGACTTTTAATGAAGTGGCGGAAGATTATTATATTGGCGGTAAATTTTTTAATAATACCTGTTTTAATAATCTTAAAAAGCGTTCAGCCAGTCAACCTTATGATTATATTATAGCAAGAGACTGCATCCAGGACCCTAATAATTCAACAGAGACAATTTCAGTAAAACCTCTTTCCATAGGTTACAGGTGTTATGAATCCAAAAATTTCAAAGGCTCGATTACACTGGATTTCAGTGAAGTATCGACAAATTGCAGAGTCGTAATCTATCCGATTAAAGATAACGGTAACGGGAATTATAATGCAGGTAATCAGGAAGTGGTATATGGTAATAGTTCAACAAAAACAATAAATAACTTCGGCACTGACATTACAGATATATTTGTTCTTATGGAAAATACATCAATAACTTCTACTGCCGGTGCGACTTTGAAAATTCAGACTTTTTCAGCTAAAGGTGGTGATATTCCGGATAATAGTGAAAAGTGAATAGTGAATAGTGAAAAGTAAATAGTGAAAAGTGAATAGTGAAAAGTGAGTAACAATCTTTCACTCACGATTAACGATAAGTTAATTTTATAACTATCCATATAATGACCTCGTAATGAGTTATGCGCAGGGATTAAACCCGTCACGGATCACGACAAATTAAACAGGAGTTACGCATTTTTGAAATAAAAACATTAATAAACCTTTGTCATTCCGGCGTACGCGGGAATCCACTGTGATTTTACAAAAAGGCTTATGGATCCCCGCTTCGCGGGGATGACAGGCAATTAATGCGTAACTCCTGATTAAATTCTAAACAGTCAAAAATTAAGGAGGGAAAAAGAATATGAAAAAAACATCTGTTAAAGCATTTTTAACTGCTTTTATTTTATCTGCTTTTATTTTATCGGGATTACCTGTCGGAGCCTGTACCTTATGGGGTGCAACAGGCAATAAAACTAAAGACGGCATGACTCTTGTTGCCAAAAACAGAGACTGGAAAGCTGATAATCATACTAAAATAGAGATTGTCAGCCCTGAAGATGGCTACAAATATTTATCACTCACTTCCGACTCGGAAGGGAGCGGAGGGATTAAAGGAGGAATCAATAAAGAAGGTCTGGTCATAGTCAGTGCCACAGCAGTTACGGTAGAAGAAACTGACCTCGGGAAAGAAGGACTTAATAAACAGGCTCTGGCTTATTATAATACAGTAGACGGTGTACTGGCCGACAAAGAACTACTTTCCAATATTAATCCCGGTTATTTTCTGCTCGGAGATAAAAAGAAAATTGCTGTCATAGAAGTAGCTCCTGACGGAGAGTTTTCAGTAGATGAAACAGATAACGGATATTTATGCCATACAAATCATTATTCTCATGAACAATTTTTTGAGTATAATGAAAAAGACAATGAAGGCAGTGAAACACGATTAAACAGGATTGAAGAACTTCTGGCTCTTCCCGGCAAACTCCTGACTATGGATGATTTTATAACCTTCAGTGAAGATCAAAATGATGGACCTGATTACAGTATATGGAGAACAGGAAGTAATCCGGAACAATCACGAACACTGGCAACGTGGATTGTAGCCATACCTGAAAATGATTCCCCTGAATTGTATGTAAAATTTGCAAATCCCGATGAAGAAGAAAAAACTTCTACTATAAAACTGGATAGTGCCTTCTGGGCCAAAGAGTCGATATAAAAAGTGAAAAGTGAAAAGTGAGTAATGTCTTATTCTTTTCACTATTCACTTTTCACTCTAATTACAGAGGCAGGAGGTTATTAATGAAAAAAAATTATTTAGCAATTGTTCTTTTTCTGTTATTTATTGCATTATCCTCTGGCTGCGGAGGAGATAGTACAGCAGTACCGGTTATTTCCACTCCAACCATTTCTCCAACCACTGTTCCTTCCACACCGACACCTGATATTATATCTACTCTGACTGAAACAAATGTAAAAACTTCTGCAATTTCGGCAAAAAACGGGGGAACAATAACAGAAGGCAATATGACAGTGGAAATTCCTCCCGGTGCTCTGGAAGAGGACGGAACAGTAGAGATAGCAAAAGTAAAAATTAATAATATTACCTCATCTGATGTAAATGAAGAAGAAATATACAAAATATCCTCCGGGAATAAAGATGATACAGATGAATTACAGGAACCTGCCACAGTAAGAATAAAAGCATCGGAGGAACAGAGACCTCTCACATGGAACGGAGGAGAGTGGCTTCCTGTAGACTATTCTTATGACAGTACCAATCGAGAAATAATACTGGAACTCACATGTATCGATGAAGATATTAATGAATGGACTGAAGAGGGAGAAGAAGAAGGCACAGTAGACGAACCTGTTATAGTCGGTATAGGCAAAGGTACAGATTATCAGAATTCTTATAAAAGCAGGCGGTTTGAAGTATTTTTCTGTAATGAAAGTGATTTAGACTATGCAGAATCTATTGCCGGTACACTTGAAAAAGCCTGTGACTATTACGTAACAGACCTGAAATATAACAGTCCTGTCAGAACAAATCTGGTCTCAGGTACATCGGATCGTATTTATGTCTATATTTATCCCTCAAAATCAGCACCTGATTTCAGAAAGAGCAGCCGTGGCATTGCAGGAGCAAAAGGTTATATGGCATTCAATAAAAACCTTGTGGATATGAATACAGACATGGGAAAAAGCACATGTTACCATGAGTTACTTCACCTCATACAGTTCAGCTATACTGGCAGAGAGTTCTGCCCGAACTGGTTTGATGAAAGTATGGCTGTATGCATGCAGTATTATGCCATGAATAAAACCAGGAATATAAACATGTACGATCTGGCAGGAGGAAGATGGAGATATGATATTTTAAAAGGTCCTTTTGATTCCAATGAAAATCAAAGCTATTATTACAGATATACAGCGTGGAGTTATATAATAAATAAAAATGGCCCTGAAGTTCTCCACAGGATTATGAAAAAATTTAAAGCCAGTGACGATCTGGTCAGGTTTAATAAAATAATAGGAGAAGAAACAACCAGTGATTTTGTGACGACTTTAAATAACA
>JBEHWP010000581.1:0-4550 GCA_040217665.1 Vulcanimicrobiota bacterium | reverse complement strand
GACGTTTCCAGAAAGCTGACGGTGGTACAATTTTTCTGGATGAAATAGGCAATATATCCTCCAATATGCAGCTTCATCTCCTCAGAGTTCTTCAGAAAAGAGAATTTGAACAGGTAGGAGGTAATGAAACTATTAAAGTAGATGTAAGGGTTATTGCAGCCACCAATGAAGATTTAAGGGAAAAGGTCAGAACCTGCCGGTTCCGGGAAGATCTTTATTATCGTCTGAAGGTGGTGGAAATAAAATTACCTCCCCTGAGAGAAAGGATTGAAGATATACTGTTACTGTCAGAGTTTTTTATTCAAAAGTTGAATAAAAAATTTAACAGGAACATAACAGGCATATCATCAGGTGTTCAGAGAATTTTTTTGGAGTATTCATGGCCGGGAAATATCAGAGAGCTTGAACATACTGTTGAACATGCCTTTATCCTCTGCCGTAACTCTGTTATAACAGTAGATGATCTGCCATGTGACCTCAGAGAACCATTATTTTTACCTCCCTCTGATAAAATAGAAAATGAAAAAGAGATAATTATTTCTGCTCTGGAAAGATATAGATGGAATAAGACCGATACGGCCAGATATCTCGGTATGAGCCGTCAGACTATTTATAGAAAAATTAAAGAATATAATATTTAATTTTTTGTACTGTTATGACAATCTGTCATGTTACATAATGTCACTATGTTACATCTCCAGTAACAGTTTTTCTTAACTTTATTTTATTTTATTTTTACTGTTATGTATATTGAGTCGAGTTTTTATATTATTTTTCCTGCTATTATTATTTTTTTCTTGTAATCTGGCATTTATCCTGCTCTATTATATTATTGTATTAATTTTTTTTATTATAACCTTTTGTTGATTTCTATAAAATATTATAAGGAGGGGATAAAGTCAAATTATTTATTTACCGGATCGTGTATGAGTATATTTGCAGGCATTCGGCTGATAGCAGTCAGCAGTTAGCTTTTATATGAAAATTTTATAGCTGACTGCTGAGTGTTTACAAACAGGTAGAGTTTAGAAAATTACTATTTAGAGAGAGGGAGAGAGAGTTATGAAAATAATAGATAAAATAAGTATCAGGTGGAAGCTTATGTTCTTTGTTATACTGGCTGTCGTGCCAATAATAGTGCTTGGTTTTTTCAGTTATAATACTGCCAGAAAAGAAACATTGAAACAGATTGAAGAGAACTTGAAACAACAGGGCTTCTTTATTTCAGAGGAAGTGAGAAATGTATATGATTTGCTTCAGAATAATCTGAATAATAATTTAACAGTGGCAGAATATATAATTTTTTCTTCCAGACCTGATATGGATGAAATTAATTCAATATACATTAATGCTGTAAACCAGGATGATAAATCTGCAAGGAAAATCTCCATACCTTCCATGAAGATGAATGGCAGAAATATTGCTTATAACTATGAAGGAGTAGATAAAATACAGAAAATGCTGGGTGTGACCTGTACCATATTTCAGGTTATACCGGAAGGTTTATTGAGAATATCTACAAATGTGAAAAAACAGGATGGCACAAGGGCTGTCGGAACATATATACCTGCATCTTCACCGGTATATGAAACTGTCATGAGAGGGGAAACATTTCGTGGCAGGGCAATAGTAGTGGGGAAATGGTATCTTACTGCCTATAAGCCCATAAAGGATGTTAGAGGCAATATTATAGGCGTATTATATGTTGGTATGGATGAAAAATTATGTCAGAAGTCTTTACTCGATAGTATTTCGAAACTGGTTATAGGAAAGACCGGATATGTTTTTATACTGGACGGAAGTGAAGGAAAAAATAAAGGTGATTACATTTTATCTGCCGGAAGAAAAAGAGACGGAGAAAATATATGGAATATGGAAGATTCTTCGGGAAATTTGTTTATTCAGGATATGATAAATAATACAGTAAAGTTAAAAGAAGGGGAGATTTATATCAGTTATTATCCCTGGAAGAATAAAGGTGAGAAGTCGGCAAGGATGAAGGTTGCAGGCTGTGTATATTTCCCTGAATTGAAGTGGGTTATAGGCTGCAGCGCCTATCAGGAAGAGTTTTTTGACGGGCTGAATCAGATAAAATTAATTGCCGTAACTGTAGCTTTCATTGCCATAGTACTTACTATATTATTCGGGCTTTTGATTGTTCGTAATATAACAGGGATAATTAAGAGTTTACAGCAGGAAACAACAAAGCTTATTGAGGCGACAACTGCAGGTAAACTGGATGTCAGGGGAGAGCCGGAAAAGATTAATTTCGAATTCAGGGCTATTATAGAAGGTATAAACGGCCTTCTTGACGCAGTCATAGGACCGCTGAATGTAGCGGCAGAGTATATAGACAGAATTTCAAAAGGAGATACTCCTCCGAAGATTACCGATTCCTACCGTGGAGATTTTAATGAAATCAAAAATAACCTGAATAACTGTATTGATGCGATAGAAGGACTCGTGGCAGAAACAGGTGTTGTAATAAATGCCGCTGAAGAAGGTAATTTAAATGTAAGAGCAGATTCAGATAAACTTCAGGGTGTCTATCGTAAAATTCTGAGAGGATTTAACGAATCTCTGGATTTAATAATAAATCCCCTTAATGTGGCAGCAGACTATATTGACAGAATAAGCAGAGGAAATATGCCGGAAAAAATTACTGCTTCTTATAAGGGAGATTTCAATGTAATTAAAAATAATATAAATCAGCTCATAGAAGCACTGAATGGTATAACTGTTATAGCAGAAAAAATTTCAGATGGTAATCTGGATATAGAAATCAGAGAGAGGTCAGGACAGGATAAACTTATGCAGTCATTAAAGGGAATGGTTGCCTGTATTATGTCTCTGATAAATGAAGTAGATAAGCTTACACTGGCAGCAGTAGAAGGCAGGCTGGACGCAAGAGGTGATATGTCACGATTTAACGGAGATTTCAGAAAGATTGTAAAAGGTATAAATGATACCCTTGATTCTGTAATAGACCCTCTGAATATGTCTGCAGACTATGTAGAAAGTATAAGTAAAGGTAATATACCGGAGAAGATTACAGATAATTATAACGGAGATTTTAATAAAATTAAGAACAATTTGAATGTTCTTATAGATAATCTGAATAATATCACATATATTGCAGAAGAAATTGCATGTGGTAATCTGAATGTACAGGTTCAGGAACGTTCGGACCGGGATAAGCTTATGAAGGCTTTGAAACGAATGGTTGTCTACCTCCATGATATTGCCTCCATTACAGGTGAAATATCGGCAGGTAACCTTATGGTAGAGGCCACAGCCGCCTCAGAACAGGATAGCCTTATGATTTCACTTCAGCAAATGGTTGTAAAGCTCCGGGATTTTGTCAGCAGATTGACATCTGCATCAGATAATGTGGCGAGAGGGAGCAGTGAGATGAATGACACTTCCGAGCAGTTATCCCAGGGCAATACGGAACAGGCAGCTTCTGCAGAAGAGGTATCTTCTTCTATGGAACAGATGGCGGCAAATATAAAGCAGAATGCCGATAATGCCCATCAGACGGAAAAAATTGCCCTTAAGGCATCGGAAGATGCAAAAGAAGGTGGTAAGTCTGTAATGGAAACAGTGGAAGCTATGAGAAAAATAGCAGGGAAGATCGCTATTATAGAAGAGATAGCAAGGCAGACCAATATGCTGGCACTGAATGCGGCTATTGAAGCGGCAAGAGCAGGCGAACATGGTAAAGGATTTGCTGTTGTTGCAGCAGAGGTAAGAAAGCTTGCAGAAAGGAGTCAGGTGGCAGCTCAGGAAATCGGAGAACTGTCTGAAACAAGTGTGGGAATCGCAGAAAAGGCCGGTGAGATGCTTGATAGAATGGTTCCCGATATACAGAAAACTGCAGAACTTGTTCAGGAAATAAGCTGTGCAAGCAACGAACAGAGCACCGGTTCCGAACAGATAAACAGGGCTATTCAACAACTGGATCTGGTAATACAGCAAAATTCGGGTGTTTCCGAAGAACTGGCCTCTACTGCAGAAGAACTGTCACACCAGGCCACTCAACTTCAGGAAATTATCTCCTTTTTTAAAGTGGATTCTCAGGGTAAATCATCGGAACAGCCTTATGTTATAAAAAAGTCCAGAAGTGATGGCGGTAATGGTAAAAAGAAGCCTGTAAAACTGCAACCGGCAAGATTACTTGAACTGGATACGATTGACAATGAAGATTCTGAATATGTAAGGTTTAATACTTTTTGATCTTTATATTATTAGAGATACTGACCTGAGTATAAGTATGTAATAAACGTTTTCCTCCCGTCACGCGTTACGCGTCACGAGAACATATATATGTATTATTTATGCTTACCTCAGTAAATTAAACTGAATAAGAGAGAAGGGAAGTTGTAGATCATGAGTTTACATAAAAAAGCCTTTTTTATCATATTCATAACCTTTATGATCTTGCTGGGAATTTTATATGTTATATGTGAACATCTTTTTCTGGAGAATTTTTCCAGTCTGGAAAAAGAATATACGGAACAACATCTGGCAAGAGCTCTGAATGCTATAGA
>JBEHWP010000580.1:0-4585 GCA_040217665.1 Vulcanimicrobiota bacterium | reverse complement strand
TATGAAATAAAAAACTATGTATAGTTTTTTGGAGTTTTTTATAAATTTATTGTGTCAGTTCTTTACCTTCACGCTTTAAATTTCTTTTTTATCTTTTCATATTCTTCAGGTGTTAAATGATTTTTTAATTTCTCAAGGGATTCTTCTTTTGACATACCGGATCTTATGTAATTATTATAGGCGTGGGATGAGGTTTTTCTATATATATATTCCATATCTTCGTCAAACAATCCGTCATTTTCAAAATATTTTATAGCTACTTCTCCCATACCGCAGGTCCAGCCGTAGACAAATGGCGCAGTAAGTAGACCTCCTATTACCGGTATGAAATTGCCTATGATTAATGCACTTATTTCTCCCATAATACTGAAACCTGCAGCAGCAGCTATTTCCATAAGGGTTTTTTCAGGTTTTACTTCTTTTTCATATATTTTTCCTATGGAAACAATCATGGTACACTGTAGAGGAAGAAGAAAAAATATATCACAGAATGGTATTTTTACTGCTACAAGAGCGGCTGTCATTATGGCAAAAGTATGTATTATTTTCCTTGCTCTGGCCCTTTTGAATTCCTCTTCATCTATGAGTCGTGGCGGGCCAAAATACCTGTTATCATATTCATAGTCCACTTTATCATAATTATAATCATTTTCATCTTTATCATAATAAGAATCTATATGTGAAACATAAGGACTCATCTTATCCATAATATTACCGCATCTGTTACAGAATTTTGCATTATCTCTGTTTTTTGTGCCGCATTTTGTACAGAAGTTCATATAAAGTCCCCTTTACAGTGATCAGTGACCGGTTACCAGTTATATTATCCTTCAACCTTAACTTTTCATCCATCACTCATCACCCATCACGTAAATTATATCATAAAACATAATAAGCTCATAGAGAGGATTTTCCTTTTGCTCTGTTGAAGTTATCATTAACCCGTCACGAATATAATTAAGAGAAATACAAGGGAGGTATCATATATGAATCTGTCCTATCCTAAAGCTCCTGCTGTGTTTGCCGGCAGAAAAAAAATCCTTGAACAGCTTAAAACAGGTTTTCTTCATTATAATGTGTTAATCATAGATGGTATGGCCGGTACAGGTAAAACTGCCCTGTCTCTTTATTTTGCTTCAACCATTGACTCTTCTCCCGATTTTCTCCCTTTTTACGGTAATGTCTTATGGATTCAATGTGAAGAAGGATGGAGAACAGAAACATTACTTTATGAAATCAATCGTTTGTTTAAAGAAAGAGGAGAAGATAATTTTGATGGATATCTCAAAGATAATGATCGTGACGGTATATTAAAGTGTCTTATTTTTCTTTTAAATAAGAGTAATTATACTATTTTTATAGATGATTATCACAGAATTTCAGAAAATAAAACGTTTATAGAACTGTGTGCTAAATTCCTGAGAAAATCCAGAGTAGTTTTTATCTCCAGAGAAAGACCTGATTTTTTACCTGTGGAATGGATGGATATTTTTGAAGTTACTATTCACTCTCTTGGCAGACACGAGAGTTTTATTATGATAAAAAAATTGCTGGAATTACATTCATGTGATTCACTGAAACAACATATTATGGAAGAGATTTACAGCCGTACGGGAGGCCATCCTTTTTTGATTAAATCTTTTTTAAGCCTTCTGGTATCAGGTGATAAAACAGCGGAAGAATTACTCTCACACAGGGAATTTTCCAGAGATTATATTTGTACCCAGTTGCTAAAAGGGTTAAAAGATCGGGAAAGAGATATGCTTGTTTCTTTTTCAGTATACAGAAAACCTGTCAGAAGAGACGGTATCATGTTGATTTATTCATATGAAGATATTGATGATATAATTGAAGGACTGAAAAAGAAATTTCTTATAGAACTTGATGGAGATAAAAGATATTCCATGGACGGTCTCCTTCGCGATTTCTGTTATGAACAGAGTGATAAAAAACATCTTCATAAGCTCTGTGCCTCTTATTATAATGAACTTATAAACAGAGAGGGATATAAACTTGACATGGGAAAAGAAGCTTTCTATCATTATTTTAAAGGAGAAGACTATGGAAAAGCCATAGTTATGCTTGAATATATTATGGGAGAAATGGCTTTATATTTTCAGCTTGGTGAACTGGAAGAATACATAGATAACATAGCAGAAATTACCGAAGAAATACCATCTTCTTTTTTCCTTGTAAAGGCGCAAATACTCAGAGTTACAGGAAGATCCAGGGAAGCCATAAATCTTCTGGAGAGTAAGGCAGATAATCTGCCATTATATGAGAGAAACAGGTTTCTTATACTGTTATCACGTATTCTTTCCAGGCTTGGAGCATGGGATAGGGCTATGGATATAATCAGAACAGTTATTCCTGCATTACAGGAATATGGAGAAGAACTGGCAGGTGCATATGCCTGTATGGCATCTATTTATCGCCGTAAAGGAGATTATACGTCTGCCCTTGATTATTATAAAAAAAGCCTTGACCTTAATAAAAAAGAAGATAAAAAATTGGAGCTGAGTTTAAAACAGTCTATGGCAATTACTATGTCAAAAAATGAAGGCTCACAGGACTATATAAATCTTCTTGAAAGTTATTTAAAAGAAGCTGAAGAACTGAATTTCCCTGATTTAAAGCTTTCTTTTACAAATAATCTTGCATTTGCCTTTTATGATACCGGTAATTATGATAAATCATTAAAGCTATGGATGGGTAATATAGAAAATTGCCGTAATTTCGGATGGAAAGAAGGGGTTATGCATTCTCTGGCCAGTTCATCATTACTTTTTGAAGAAATGGGAGAACCTCAGAGGGCAATCTCTCAATATATTGAAGCATTACATATAAGCCGTACTATTGAAGATAATTATTTTCAGAGTCTTATCATGTGCAGGCTCGGAAGTCTCTATCTGATGGAAGGAGACGTGGAAAAAGGAATAGATTTTACGAAGAATGCTATGACTATTGCTACTGAATATAGATTCAAAGAATTACTTTCAGATATTAATATTAACATGGGGGAAATACATTTTATAAAAGGTAATAAAGACCGGGCTGTTCTGTGTTTAAATGATGTTCTTTCATGTGAAAATGCTTATCAACTGGCAAGGGCTTACAGATTAAAATATATTCTGGATATGGATATGCATGTTAAAGATATGTCAGATGAATATCTGGCACAGGTTAAAGGCTACAGAAAGAGAAGATGTGAAAAGTATTTTGCCTGTCTTGATGAACTGGCTCAGAGAATGTTTCCCTTATCGTCAGAAAGAAAATATATTGTTAAAATGCGTGACAGGCAGTACGATGCCACTATATATGAAATAGAAAATCTCAGAAAGAGAAAAGAAGATTTTGATATTTTTCTGGATGGCATTGACGGTACTGTAAAAGAAAAGTCCAGGGGAAATATAGAGCTTTACAGAAAAAAATCCCTGTCAGATCTTTTATTTTTCTTTGTAAGAAACAGCGGTAAGTTTTTTTCTCCTTCAGATCTGTTCCCCCGCGTATGGAAAGCAAGATATGTTCATATGACCGATTGTCCTACTGTTAAAATGTCTGTTTCCAGAATAAGAAAACTTATAGAACCTCACCCGGAAGAACCTAAATATCTGAAACTTTCACCGGTAAGGTATAAAGAAGAAAGAAAATATTATTTCGATGACTGGAATAATTATTGTTTTATTGAGGAGAGGGGGATAGAGTGAGCAGATGGGCTTTCCTACTCATTACTTACTCATTAATACCGTTATCTGTTTTTTATAAAAAACTCTATTTGTTTTTTCTCCCTGTCAAATAATTTATAAGCTCTTTACAGAGAGATCTGGCAATATTCATACGTTCTTTCAATGGAAGGCGTAATATCATATTATAAATCAGGGGTAGTCTGTAAATTTTGCAGCAGATAGAAAGCAGAGCCAGAGATTTCAGAAGTAAATCATCTTTCCATTCCATTTTAGCTGCTTGTCGGTCACTGAATTCTACTTTATTCTATCAATTATGGACCGTTCAAATCCTTCCAGGGCTTTACCGAGGGCCTGTTGATAACTTTCCTGGAGATGGATTGACAGTCCCTTCTCTTTCAGCTTCATATTAAGAGGTATGTCAGGTTTGTTGAGAAAAATTAACTGTATTTCACCGAAGATTTCCACTTCATTCAGTGTTGCATCATATACTATTGTAGTTCCTGTTGTCATAGTCTGAAGCTTACCGCATATGAGAAATAAGGCGCCTTTATCTTTTGCTATCTGACTCAGAGATTGAGAATTGTTTTCCATAAGCCCGGAAATAAGATTGCAGAGATCATTCTTTTTTTCCTGAGGAAACCCTATAAGTTCAAAACCATTCTGTTTTAAAAAATCTGCCAGTTCCTGATAGGCCCTGCTTTCTATATTTAAAGGAAGCTTTTCATCTATAACTATCATTACAGGTATTTTCCGATCTTTACAGTAACCTGTCTCACATATATTAAACAGTATTAATAAGGTAATAAATATCTTTAAAATCATCGGCATAATACCTTTCCTCTTAAGGTTTTCTATGAGAATCGTAACACGTAACTGGTGAGGAACAAATTCTCATATTT
>JBEHWP010000579.1:0-4587 GCA_040217665.1 Vulcanimicrobiota bacterium | reverse complement strand
TTCTTCTACCGGCATGAGAAATTCGTCAGGTAAAAACATCCCTGCTGTACCTGTATCGGTTTTTACAATTACATAGGAAAAGATATATGATATAACAAATATCATACATGATAAAAGGATATAAGAAAAGCTCTGTCGAAATAAAACCGGAAAGACAGAAAAATAAAATTTTGCTATATGCCATATATTAAATGGCGGAGGCAGATAAATCTGACTGTGTGCCCTGGTTACAAGCTGATTTAAATAATTAGTTATTTCTCTGTTTTTAAAAGAGGACTTTGTGTAGGATAGATCGGAACTGGCCTGCCGGTAAAGTCTTCCTAATTCTAAAAGACTGTTTCTATCGAATTGTTTCAATCCTCTTTGTTCTGCCAGTTTAATAAGCTCTGACAGGCGGTTCCAGGAAGTTTTTTTCTGTTCTATAAATTGATCTATTTTCATTATTTTATTCCTGCCATTAAGGAGACGGAATTACTTGAAAGAAGATAAACTTGCTGTATTAACAGCTGAATCGGTAGAGTTTGAACTCAAACCTGCCGATCTTGGCTCCCGTTTTATAGCGATATTGATCGATACAATAATTCAAATATTTTTAATAATACCTGTAATAGTCCTTATGGGTCTTATGGAATTTTTTTCCACGGGAAAAGGGGTTCAACCTTTTGCTTCATGGGTAACAGGTCTTTTATTCATCCTCCTCTTTATACTCGGTTTTTCCGGTTATCATATATTTTTTGAGATCATATGGAACGGAAAAACTCCGGGAAAAAGAATTACCTCTATAAAGGTTATAAGAGACGGAGGATTTCCTGTTGAAGTTACTTCATCTTTTATACGTAATTTAATAAGAATAGTTGATTTTATACCATTTTACTATTTTGCAGGTATTATTTCAATAGTTCTGTGTAAAAATAAAAAGAGACTCGGTGATATTGTTGCAGGAACTATGGTTATAAAGGAATATGCCGATATTCCCCCTCCTGTTCTGGCCATACATGAAGAATGTTCTAACTGTATAAATCTATCGTGTCTTGAAAAAATAACGGAACATGAATATACACTTATAAGGGAATTGATTTTAAGACATGAAGAGCTCGACATGACTGCCCGAAAGTCTATTGCATCAAAGATTGCAGGGGAATTGATGGAAAAACTCGAAATAGATAGAAGCCATATAGAAGGAAGAGAATATGAGTTTCTGGAAGAACTGGTAAAAGATTTAAGGAATAATGAAAAATTTTTGTAAATTCATTACCTGAATGGTATCTGGAGTGAAATCCAATGGATCTTCCTGAGGAAATAACCTCTAATTATAGCGTTATAGAGAGACTGGGAGGAGAAGAGGGAGGAAATGTTTATCTTGTAGAAGATCTCTCTTCCGGCGGCCTTTACGTTATTAAAGAATTGATATTACCTTATTACTCTGCCTCTCCTAAAGTTCAGAAGATTATCAATGAAGTTTCCTCTACCGGGGAAATGCTTCTGAAATTCTCCTGTGATGGATTACCGAAATTTTTTGATTTTATTCCTTTTGATGGTACCTATTATTTTCTTATGGAATATATAAAAGGAGATAATCTGGATTCTCTGTGCGAAAAATCAAGAGGTTTTTTCCCGGTCCAAAAAGTTGTCTCATGGGCTATAAAAATATGCAATTCTCTGAGTTATCTTCACAGTAATGATTTTATTTTTAAGGACTTAAAACCGGGACATATAATTATAGACAAATTTGGAGAACCATGGCTTGTTGATTTTGGACTTTCAAGATATGCAGGCCTGAATATTAAATCATTACATATTTCTTACAATGTTCCTCCCTATTTTTCTTCACCGGAACATTATGATAAACAGGATATTACCAGAGTATCTGATGTTTATTCCCTTGGCGCCACCATTTATTTTATCCTTACGGAATCGTTCCCCCTGGATGCAAGAGAGCGTATCTCAGGTAGAGAACAATTAGAAAAACCGTCTGAATTAAATGAAAATATAAACGATGAACTGGACTTTATCATAATGAAATCTCTCAGCTTAAATCCTGATGAACGTTATCAGACTGTATATGCATTGAAGGAAGATTTTGAACATTTTCTGGCAGGGAGGGAGATTTTTAAAGGGAAAATGTCATCCCATACATATCACAGGAAAGATGAAGAAATTCTACAGGCTATATCGGAAGTCGCCACATGGGGAATAGAGGGAAATCAAAGACCGGTTAAAAAAGGTTTACTGAGGCCAAAATCAAATCTACTTGAACGTACAAAATCTTTTCCTGTATTGAAAAATGAACTTCCCGATAAAGACAGGGAAAATAGAGAGGCAACAAGAAACATTATAATTGAACCTCACTTTATAGAAAGAGATGATTGTAAAAAGGAAAAACCGCTTGAAGAGACGGAAGAGAAAGAAAATATGGAATCATCTGATTATAAAGAAGAGAAATCCTTTAAAGATAGAGAAGAGAAAGATTTTACACAGGTTCATTACAGAGAAGAGGAAGATTTTACATATGGAGATTATAAAAAAGAAATACGTGATAGTGAAGATAGGAAAGAGAAGGATTTTACATATGGGGATTATACAGAAGAACTATGGGAGCGTAAAAAGAGAGAAGAAGAGAAGGATTTGATACGGATTGATTATGAAGAAGAAAGAGATGCCGGTAAAAAGAGAGAAGCTTTTATAAAGGAAAAAAACCTTCACGAATATATATCGCCCCGGGAAGAGCAAATACCTGTCATGTCACTTATAGATAACGATAGTTATGTTGAAACAGAAGCAGAAGATATGGCCGGTGAGGAATATTCAGATGATGACGGAGAAAAGGAAGAGGATTTCAAGAAACCTTTGAAAGTCAAATCCCGTGGAAAAGATACGGATCGTAATGATTTCCATAAGAAGTATAGCTCTGCAGTTTCCTCTGTTAATAAGAATAAAGATATTGATTTACTGCCTCTGGAAGAGAGATTAAAACAGATACAGATTGCAGATGACAGTAAAGGAAAACCCGGTAAATCTGTTATTATTTTATGTAATATTATTGCTATTTTTATTATACTTGCTGTGTTGTATATGTTTTTCGGAAGAATCTTAATAGCAGAATGGCATTTTACAAGAGGGAAAGAACTTATGGACAGAGGAAATGTTCCCGGTTCCATAGTTGAATTTCAACATGCTCTGGAATTTAAAGAATTTAAAAATCGTGAGATTTATTTCTGGATTGGCAAAGCCTATAATTTATCAGGGAACAGGGATGATGCAAAAAGGTATTTAAATAACTACCTTGATGCCTGTCCTGAAGGTGATTTCTCCGGAGAAGCAAGAGAAATACTTAAGACTGAAGAATCTGATTAATAATAATTAACACCATTTTTATTACAGGTTAGCAGGATTCTTCCATGAGAAAGAGAAAATTATTGATGTCTTGTTTTTTATGTACTCTGGAAAGGCAGGTAATTTGTTGAAATTTTCTGTTGACTTACCGGCGCAGATAAAGTTAGATTTACTTCAGATAGAAGAACTGAATAATCCTAAATTTGCCTTTAATTTTTGCTGGAAATTTAAAACAGGTGATGCAATAATTTCTTCTCCCTTTGTATGGAAAAATACGGTGTTTGTTAATTCTTCAGATGGTTATCTTTATGCAATAGACGGAGAAAAAGGTGAAGAGAAGTGGAAGAAGAAATTACTTAAGGACGAAAGAGATCTTTCTATTGAATGTTCCCCTGTAATATCTACCCGCGATATATTATATGTTTCGTCTTTTAGAAATCTCTATGCCATAGATGTAAAGAAGGGAGATACGATTCTACAAACAGATGGTTTTTTTAACAGATCTTCTCTCTGTCTTACAGAAAAAAGGCTTTTTGCCAGCCAGCGCGACCTGTTCTGTGCCTATAATCCGGGAAATTTAGAAAAGATATGGGAATTTAAGGCGGAAAGCTATCTTGAAACTTCTCCTTCTATCAGTAATAATATGGTTTTTTTCGGCTCCGAAGGTTCTAAAATATATGCCCTTGATATGGGAGATGGCAGACTTTTATGGGAGTTTCAAACAGGTAATTCGGTAGAAGCCACTCCTTTTGTATATAAAGATACGTTATTTGTCGGTTCAAGGGATCAGAATTTTTATGCTCTTAATCTCTTTGACGGAAGTAAAAAATGGAATATTGAACTGGACGGAGAAATCTGCTGCACATCACCTGTCTATAAAGGTATCGTTTATGTAGCTACAGTACTCGGGAATATTTATGCTTTCAATGCCACGACAGGTAATTTGAAATGGAAATCCGATGTTTCGGGCACTATTTACTCATCCCCTGTAATAGATAATGGTATAATTTATCTCGGAACTTCAGGGAGAATTAAAAAACTTAATGCTATTTCAATATCTACAGGACAGGTAATATGGGATTTTGATATAGACGGAGAGCTGTTTTCCTCTCCTTTTTTAGCTGATAAAAACATATATATAACCTCTATGGACGGCTACGTTTATGCTTTTTCCTCTAAAGCCCTCTTTGATTACATTGAACAGGAGGATATGGAAGCAGAAGAAGAACAGCAAATGCCTGACAGGAAAGAAAA
>JBEHWP010000578.1:0-4590 GCA_040217665.1 Vulcanimicrobiota bacterium | reverse complement strand
TATGAACCGCACAGGCCAGATGAACAGCATCGTTGACCTTTGCTTTTGAATTAGAAATAATTTTTTCAGATATATTCTTGATTTCTATATTTGAAGATATAACAGTTTTACAGGATCTTGCCATGAGATCAATGTACATTTTACGATATAAAAAAGGATTTTTACTGTTTTCATATTCCAGAATAAAAGACCAGCACAGTTCATATTTACCTTCCTCAATCATTTGAAAGATTATATCTATGGCCATACTTTCAAAGCGCACTCTCACGTTGCTCTGAGAATCAAATATTCTGTTGTAAATATTCATATCAAAATATATATACACCGGCTAATTCCTCTGAATAAAATAAATTGCCTGTGAAATAGCTTTTTCAATCTCTAATTTTCGGCTTCTGACGACATTATCGTCAGTTATTTAAAAGTAATATCCAGATTTATTATATCATGAAGGTAGGGGGACTTCAATTATCACCATAAGGTGCCCCCACTTATAAGAACTTTATTGTAATAATCAAAAATAATCTCGTAATGCGTGATGCGTGATGCGCTGGGATTAAACCTTTCACGCATCACGATTCTCATATAATCATTGAAGGAATATTCCCTGAAGACGTGAATACTATTTCAACATATAATATAGAAAAGAGGCCTGTCCATGCTGAATATATCTCCCTCAAGAATTGCACGGTATTTCTACCATGAATGTGAAAGATATCTCGTCTATGAAGCTACTCCTTCGGAAGAGAAGAAGAGGAAAAACATACCTCCTTCACCTTATGACCACAGCCCTGTTACAAAAGCCATGCTGGAAGCGGGATATAAATGGGAAGAAAAAGTTATAAATAACCTGATAAACGAAAATAAAAGAGTTTACAGATCATCTGCCACAGATGCAGAGAGATTATTCAATCATGTTCATGACGAAAAAAGCACTATAGATATTTTACGAAATATAGGAAAAGAAGAATACCTTTATCAGGGGTGTCTTACTGTGCCGGAATCTTTTTATAAAACCTATAATCTGGACAGGTCATGCGTAAAATTCACCACCTGTTTCCCTGATCTTATATATGCCTCCGAAAATGGTAACGGAACAGAACTCTGCATAATAGACGTAAAAGCCTCTGATGAAATGAAAATTTCCCATAAGATTCAGGTCGCCTTATATGCCTTGTTCCTCTCCCATATCTGTAAAGCCCGAAGCATAGACAGAGAAGTGAATTTCTCAAAAGGCGGTGTCTGGACTTACGGATTACCGGAACCTGAATGGTTTAATATCAATACTGTTATCCCTCAGATTGAAGAAATGCTTTCTTCTGACATACCACGTATATCACATACAGAAAGTATCCACTGGCATATTCATTACAGATGCGAGTGGTGTGAATATTATGACTTCTGCCGGAAAGAAGCGGAAGATACGAGAAGTATTTCCCTCATACCTTATCTAACTTCTATGGGAAGAAAATTCCTTTCAGATGAAGAACATATAGATGATTTAATCAGTATGAAGAAATTTCTTTCAGAGAATAGGAGTAAAAAATCTCTTTCCAGATGTGCTTCTCTTTCCGGTAAACAGGACAGGCTTGCCAGAACGGTAGATGCTCTTATAGACGGACAGATCTATAATTTCGGCTCTTCTTCCGTTTCAATGCCTCTATGGGAAGATGTAAAACTCTTTCTTACCATTCAAAAAGAACCAGTGTCGGGTCATATTTACAGCGCCGCCTGTCTCTGTAATAGCTTTGATGACATATTTACAGAGAAGAGTATACTGGAAAAACAGTTCGTAGCGTCGTCTATGGAGGACTGTAAAAGAGTCAGAAGGGAATTTATAGAGTGCATATACGATATATTTAAAGAAGTCCATGATTATAATGAGACTAAAAATGAAAGTAAAGAACAATGGAAAGAAAAAAAATCTCTTCAGACCTATGTATTTGATAGTTTCGAATGGGAACTGCTTAAAGAATTACTGCTCGAAGGTCTTAAGGATCCGCTCGTGTCGGAGAAATCTTTATGTTTATTCTTTCATTTTCACAGCGAAAATCTCCTTGTCAATGAAGAACATCCTGATGTTGAAGCTTCTTTCCCTGCAGTGAAAATAATAGATGTTATAAGGTCACTCTTTGCCATGCCTGTACCTGTAGCCTATCAGTTATCCGATGTGCTGGATGTTTTTAACAGTGTTACAGGGAAAAATTTCACATATAATCCTATGGATAATTTCACCTTCAGACTGTCCAATGCACTTAAATCAGATGCCATATATAAAGTCTGGAATAATGATGATACAAAAAGAATAGAATGGATTGAAAAAGAACTGAAAAAACGCCTTTATGCCACATCATATATACTCACCGGTATCAGACACTGTGCCAGAGGTCTTCTTTTTGCCTGCCCGCCGAAATTTTCTCTGCCTTCGTCCAGGAATTTCAATCATCCCCTTTTATCACAGCTGGATTTTATAATCAGATATGAGACTGTTATGAGCTATCTCTCCATAAAAGAACAGAGAACTCTCTCGATGACAGAAAGGAAACAGAAAGGTATTGCCTTTACTCTGACCGGAACGGGAAATGTCGAAGTATTTAAAGGTTATACAGAGGCAGAATTTTTACTGAAAGAAACAGATGTTTCGGGCAAACTGGATGGAAATAATATATGGTCTTATATCCTGAGCGAAGACACGTCGGAAGGAGATAAAGACCAGATGAGTTTTACGGAATACCCGAAATATAAATATTACGCTCCGAAAAATAAAGCTTTATATCTGGCTCAGATTAAAGATAATTCTCACCCCGGCAGAGTTACTCTTCAACTGAAAAAGGGTGCCATGTCTCCGACTCTTGAGGAAGGGAAGGATTATCTGTTACAGTCGAAATTTACTGACTGGACAGGCGAAAAGGTCATAAACAGACTTTCTGAACTGGATGGTCTGGAGGAACCGGAAGTAATAAAATTGCTTCAAAACCCTGTGGAATACTGTAAAGACATAGAAGAACACGATGATTTGAAAGAGGTACAGGGAAAAATACCTTCGTTAAAATATCTGACAGACAGTCAGAGAGATGCTTTTGACCATGTATTTAATAAAACACTGACTCTCCTGTGGGGGCCTCCCGGAACGGGGAAAACTCATTTTATTGCGGCAGCCCTCCTGTGTATACTTGAAGCTCACAGACTGACTGACAGACCTTTTAAAATATTCCTTTCGGCTTTTACTCATACGGCAATAGATAACTGTCTGAAGAAAATCGTTCAATTAAATATTTCTTTAAATATATGGAAGGAAGAATTTGCCCTGGGAAGACTGGGCAGAAATAATGAAGAAAAGTCGGGAATTTTACATATAAAATCTGAAGAAGGTTTCGATTATATATGCAATAACTCCAGATGTATTCTCGGAGGCACTGTTTATTCGACAAATAAAATGTTTGCCCGGACAGATAAAGACATGCCTTTTGATATGGTTGTAATCGACGAAGGCTCACAGCTTCGTGTGCCTGAATCATTGCTTCCAGTATCCAGATTGAAGGCAGGGGGAAGGCTACTTATAGCCGGAGATGACAGACAGCTTCCTCCCATTATAAAGGGTTATTATCCAGACCCGGCTCCAGGTGAACCATTACTGCACCGTTCCATATTCGAAGCACTGAAAAAAGCTGATAATGAAGATAAGCTTACATGCCAGTTGTTTGAAAATTTCAGGATGAACAGAACCCTCTGTCTTTATCCTGCAGAAAAGATTTATAAAGAAAAATATAAGAGTTTTAACAGAGAAATAGGAGAAAGAAAATTATTGCTGACTGATTGTTCATGTGATGATCCGCTTATAAAAACAGTGCTTGATCCTGATTATTCACTTGTTCTCTGTATTACTGAAGGCATACGCACCGGTTCTGAAAACATGGAAGAAGCAGAACTTGTGGCACAGATTGCTCTGGCTCTAAGAGAAAGACTTATTATGAAAGATACCGGAAAACCTTATCCTGATGACAGGGAAGGTGACAGATTATTCTGGAAAGAGGGATTGTTTATAGTTTCTCCCCATCATGTTCAGATTGATGCCATAGGTGAAGCTCTGGAAAACAGAGGATTAACAGAGCCTTTTGTCGGCACGGTGGATAAGATGCAGGGACAGGAATGTGATTCTGTTATCGTGAGTTACGGAGTTTCTGATCCGGAGCTTGCCATATCTGAAGATGAGTTTATATACAGTCTGAACAGACTGAATGTATCCATAACGAGAGCTAAATGTAAAACTATAGTATTTCTTTCCCGTTATCTTCTGAAACCGACTCTTCAGGTTCTGGCAAAAAGAGATACGGAAGAGGGCATATCTTTTATGACAGGGCTGGAAAGATTTGCCGCAAAGGGGAAAGAGACTGTATTTCAGCCATTTTCTGATAAGGAAGCACGTTTGATTGTTTATTCTATATGAAGCCTGACCTTGACGGTACTGATATGATCAATCAGGATTTACGCATTAATTGGCTGTCATCCCCGCGAAAGCGGGGATCCATAAGCTTTTTCGTGAAATTACAGTGGATTCCCGCGTACGCGGGAATGACAAAGGTTTATTGATGT